>JANLHE010000360.1 GCA_024653875.1 Acidobacteriota bacterium | reverse complement strand
GCGCCGAAGCGCGCGCCGGCCAAAGGGGATGAGCGTCGCAAGTACTACCGGCTGACCGCGGACGGCCTGGCGGTGGTCAAAGCGGAGGCCACGAGGCTTGAAGCCGCGGTCGGCCTCGCCCGCGCGCGCAAGGTGCTGACGCGGCGAGGCTGATGCGATGAGGTTCCTCTATCGTGTGCTGCTCCTCGCCTACCCGGCGGCGCTGCGGCGCCAGCACGGCGATGAAATGACTGCCGCGGTGGACGAGGCCTGGGCCGAGGCCCGGCGGCAGGGACCGCGCGCGTGCGCGCGCCTCGTTGGCCGGCTCCTTGCCGACTTCGTCGTCTCGCTGCCGGGAGCCTGGCGCTCCCGGCCTCACGGCCCCGCGTCGGCCACCCTGGAGATCACGGCCATGCCTGTCGCTCTCTTCAGCCAGATTCGCTACGCGTGCCGCGTCCTCAACTCGCACCGAGCATCGACGGCGGCCACGGTCCTGACCCTGGCGCTCGCGATTGGGCTGAATACCGCGGTGTTCAGCGTGGTGCACGCCGTCGTGATGGCGCCGCTGCCGTATCCGGAGCCCGATCGCCTGGTGCGCGTCTGGGAGCGGCACGAGGCGCGGCACGCGGAGCGCAACGTGGTGTCGCCCGCGAATTTCCTGGCGTGGCAGGAGCGGACCACGTCGTTCACCAGCATGGCCGCGTATGGCCGCCGCACGATGACGCTGACCGCGGACGGCGCGGCCGAAGATGTGGAAGCCGTGGCGGGCACATGGAACCTGTTTGAGGTGATCGGCGTGCAGCCGGCGCTCGGGCGGGGGTTTGTCGCGGCGGATGGCGTGGTCGGCGCCGATCAGGCCGTGTTGGTCAGCGCGTCGTTGTGGCAGCGCCGGTACGGCCGCAGCCCCGACATCGTGAATCGGCAGATCACGATCAACGGCCTGCCCGCGCGGGTGGTGGGGGTGCTGCCGGCGGACTTTGAATTTCTCGGTGACACCGCGGACGTGTGGTCGGCGTTTCAGGTGCCCGCCGCCGCGCGGCAGCCGCGCGGACGGTCGTGGCAGGCCATCGCGCGCCTGGCGCCCGGGGTCACGCTGGGCGCGGCGCGCGCCGAGATGCAGACCATCAACGCGGCCCTCAGGCAGGAATGGCCGGACTTCAACGCCGGATGGGGTGTGTCGGTGGTCGACGCGCGCGAAGATCTGGTGGGCCCGGCCGGTCCGGTGCTGCTCCTGCTGCTGGGCGCGGTGGGCGTCGTGCTGCTGGTGGGCTGCGCCAACACGGCCAACCTGCTGCTGGCGCGCGCCGCCCAGCGGCGCCGTGAGCTGGCGGTCAGGACCGCGCTGGGGGCCTCGCGCGGCGATCTGTTGCGTCAGCTCTTTGTCGAGGGCGCCGTGCTCGCGGGCCTGGGAACGATCGCGGGGCTGGCCGTCGCCACGCTCGCGCTGCGGGGCCTGGCGACGACGGTGGCGACATCGCTGGATGTGCCCCGCCTGGCGTCCGCGTCCCTGCATCCCACCGTGCTGGCGTTCTCGCTCGGCCTGCTCGTGATCTGTGCGCTGCTCTTCAGCGTGCTGCCCGCGCTGCACATGCAGCCCCACCGGCTGGCCACGGGCCTGGCCGCCGGAGGGCGATGGGCCACCGGCGATCGCGCCGATCGCCGGATGCGCCAGGCACTGGTCGTCGGCCAGTTGGCGCTTGCGGTCGCCCTGGTGGTGGTCGGGGGCCTGATCGCCACGAGCCTCTCGCGCCTCACGTCCATCGACCCCGGGTTCGATCCCGACAACGTGCTCACGCTGCACGTGTCGGTGCCCGCGGCGGGCTACGACACGGCCGCCACCGTGTCGTTCTTCGCGGATGTGGTGGATGAGTTGACGCAGCTGCCCGGAGTGGAGGCCGCAGGGGCCGTGACGTGGCTGCCGTTCACCGGGCAGGGCGGCGCCACCTCGTTCGAGGTCATCGGACAGCCTCCGGTGGAGGCCGCGAATCGTCCTGTGGCGGACGTGCGCCCCGTGACGCCGGGGTATTTCGACGCGTTGCGAATCCCGCTGCGGGAAGGCCGTCTGTTCAGCCCGGCCGAGACGCGCGCCGGTACCCGCGTCATTCTCGTCAACGAGGCCCTGGCGCGGCAAATGTTTCCGGAGGGCGCGGCCGTGGGGCGTCGGCTGGCCGTCAACTGGGGCACCGATGGTGAGGATGAGATCATCGGCGTGGTGGGCGACGTGCGGCACGACAGCCTGAGCGCGCCCGCGCGGCCGATGGTCTATTACCCGGTCGGTACGTCCGCGATCGGGTTCATGACGTTTGTCGTGCGATCGCGGATCGACCCGGTCGCGCTCACCCGTAGTGCCGAAACGGTCATCCACGCGCGCGACCGGGATCTGCCGGTCACGCGCGTGCAGACCCTGCGTGCGGTGGTGAGTCGCTCGGTGGCAGCGCCCTCGGTGACGTCGTGGCTGGTGGGCGGCTTCGCGGCCCTCTCGTTGCTGCTGTCGCTGGTGGGAGTGGCCGGCCTGCAGTCGGCCTCCGTGGCCGCGCGCACACCCGAGTTCGGCGTTCGCCTCGCGCTGGGCGCGACACCGGCCGGGATCAGGCGCCTTGTCCTCTCGCAGGCCGGCGGGCTCATCGTCGTGGGCCTGGCCGTCGGCCTCGTGCTGGCCGCGGTGCTCTCGCGCCTGGCCGCCCGGGAACTGTACGGGGTCACGCCGCTCGAACCCGTCGCCTATCTCGCGGCCGCGGCACTCGTGTTGGCGTTCTCGCTGATGGCCGCGGACATCCCCGCCCGCAGGGCGACCCGCGTCAACCCCGCGCAGACCCTCCGCCAGTGATCAAAAAGACGTCGGGTGTCTTTTCCGTTGGAAAAGACACCCGACGTCTTTTTTTCTGGCAAGGACCTTGAATGACGTGAGGCATGCCCTATCGTCACGGTCGAGGCACGGCAGGTGTGCCATTTCATGTGCTCAATCGCGGTGTGCGCCGGATGGTACTGTTCGATGAGTCGGTGGACTATCGGACGTTCCTGAGTTGTGCGACCGCGGTAATGCGGCAGGTTCCCGTGCAACTCCTGGCCTATTGCCTGATGCCGAACCACTTTCATCTGGTGGTGCAGCCGGTCGAGGATGGCCAACTCTCGGCATTCATGAAACGCCTGGAGGGGACGCACAGCAAGCGATGGCACGTCCGGCGCCAGACCACCGGAACCGGCGCCGTGTACCAGGGACGCTTCAAAGCCTTTCCTATCCAGTGTGATCGGCACTTCTATACCGTCTGCCGTTACGTGGAACGCAACGCGCTTCGCGCCGGGTTGGTGCAAAAGGCGGAAGACTGGCCGTGGGGCAGCCTCGGCCAGCGTTGCAGAAATTCCCACTTTGTGCCGCTCAGTCCCTGGCCAATCCTGCAACCTCCCGACTGGATCAGCCTCGTCAATGGCGACGAATCGGGGGCGTATCTGAAAGATGTACGTCAATCCGTGACAACCGGGCGCCCCTTCGGGGAGTCACAATGGGCCGTCGCCACAGCGCTCGACCTTCGGCTGGAATCGAGCTTGCGCCCCCGTGGCCGACCCTCCAGTAAAGACGTCGGGTGTCTTTTCTAGCGGAAAAGACACCCGACGTCTTTTTCTGTCCCGCCCGATCAGCTCTTCGCGAGCAGGTACACGGCCACCGCGGCAAACGCGAAACCGACCGCCTGGCGGAAGGTCGGCGCCCGCCCGCCTGGCATCACCCACACCAGAAACGGGATCGCCGCCACCTGCAGCACGGACACCACCACGATGAACGGACCGGTGGGCACGGCGGGATTCGCCACGCTCGAGGCATACAGGTACACCGCCAGTCCATTCGCCACAGCCGCGCCCCCAAGCACCCAGAGCGCGCGCGCCGGCGGCCACGCGGTCAACTGGGGCGATGACAGCGCGGCGATCATCATCGCCGACCCGGCCATCACCAGCGTGGCCATCCACGGGCCGGAGACCCGGGCCTGTCGCCCAATCAGGGGCCACGCCGCGAAGGCGATTGCGACGATGGCGGCGGAGAGCAACGTGCGGGTGGTCATGTCCAGTCCCCTAATCGAACAGCGCCAGCACCTGCGTCTCGAACCACTCCGGCGTCCCGGTCCCGAGATGCTTCAGCGAGACGGTGCCATCGGCCTTGACGAACCACGACACGGGATACACGAACGTGGCGCGATACGCCTCGAGGATGTCGTCGCGCCCGGAGGCCACCAACAGCGGGTAGTTCACGTTGAACTCCTTCGCGAAGGCGCGCATCGCCTCCGGGGAATCCTGCACGGACAACCCGAGGATCGTGAAGCCCCGGTCGCCGTACTTCTTGACCAGATCCACAAACGCCGGCACTTCCCTCCGGCATGGCGGACAGTCGATGAACCAGAAGTTCACGATCAACGGCCGCCCCCGGTAGTCTGACAACTTCACGTCGTTGCCGTCCATGTCCTTGACGATGAACCCGAGATCGGCCAGCTCGGCGGACTTCTTCGAGAGATTGCATGCCGCCAGCACCAGGCCGGCGCCGACGGCCACCAGGACCGCTGCCAGCATTCGCACGGTACGACTCATCGAGGAGTGGCTCGCGGCGCAACCGGCAGCCGTGCAGGCCGCGCCGCCGCGTGATACAGAAATGACGCGAGGACAATCGCGTTCTGCCGGAGATCCTCCGTGCGGATCCGCTCCGGCGTATCGACATTGGTGTGATGTTCGCGCACGTCGTACCCATCGTACTCCTGCACGGGGTTGAAACCGAGCATGCCGGCGCGAATGAAACTGAGGTGATCGGTGCTTCCGATCCCCTGTCGCACGTTGCGGCGCGCGCCCAGGTCGAGGAAGGGCGCCAGCCAGGCGTCGAAGATCGGCCGCACGGCGTCGTTGTTCTCCAGGTACCAGCCGTAGATCGGCCCCTTCCCCGGATCGATGTTGAAGTAGACGGCCAGTCGCTCGCGCGCGGCGCGATTGCCGTCACCCGCCAGGTGTTGCCGCACGTAGGCGGCCGATCCGAAGAGGCCCTGTTCCTCGGCGCCCCACAGTCCCACGCGAATCGTCCGCTTCGGCCGCAGCCCGGTGGCCTTCAGGATGCGAACGGCCTCCAGCACCGCCGCCACGCCGTCGGCATTATCGGTGGCGCCGGCGGCCGTGTGCCAGGAATCGAGGTGCGCGCCGAGCATGACCACCTCGTCCTTGAGCACCGGATCCTCGCCGGGGATCTCGCCAATGACGTTGTAGGAGTTCCGGTCGTCCAGCAGGCGCGCCTGCACGTTCACCCGCACCTTGACCACCTGTCCCTGCTGCGCCAGACGGACCAGCAGGTTGTAGTGCTCGCCGATCAGGACAACGCGAGGCAGCGCATCACCGGCCACTTCCCCACG
>JANLHE010000356.1 GCA_024653875.1 Acidobacteriota bacterium | reverse complement strand
GGCGCGTTCTTGATGATGTGGTCGACCATGCGCTTGTGGAGATCGTCGCCGCGCGGGCCCCAGCAGTGCGGGGCCATCGGCTGGAAGACCACTTCGCCGGTGAAGGGCGGGTCCTTCGCGCGCTCCTTGAAGAACTCGTCGAGCATGCGCACACCCATATTCAAGTAGTACGAGTCCATGTCGCCGATGTACACGTGAATCTTGTGCGCCACCTTCGGCCCCAGCGTGGTCCAGTTCTTTTCGAGAATCTCGCGCAGGTCGTACTTCTTCCAGGCCTGGGCCACGGTCTTGTTGATCACGCCCGTCTTTTTGTCCCACAGCCGCTGCGGGTACCCGTCAGGCCCGACCGGTGAATAGGCGGCCTCCCAGATGTCCCACTGGCCGCCCGAGCGCGACTTGTCGCCGACGACGAGTTCGTACCAGTTTTCGTCTTTCATCATCGACTGGATGTTGCCGTCGGGGCGGCGCTGGTTCGGGCGCTCGGTTCTGGTCCAGCCCCGATCGATCCAGTACGCGTTCGCGTCGTTATAGATATTAACGATCTGGTGATAGCGGAGGTCCACGCCGTCGGGGCAGAGTGAAAACGTGCCGCCGTAGAAGTCCGGATGCAGCACCTGCAGCGCGAGCGCGATCCAGCCGCCGGTGGAGCCGCCCGTCAGCACGCGCGCCCACGGTTCGCGAATGACGCGAAAGCGGGTTTCGATTGCGGGGACCAGCTCGTTGAGAATCGCGTCGCCGAACGGCCCGTTGTTCTCGGAGTTCACGGCGTACGAGTCGTCGTAGTACGGCGACGGATGCTGCAGCGTCACGTAGATCACGCGGGGCGTACCCTCGGCCAGCCAGTACTTTCGGAACGCGTCATCACGATCGAACCCCGCCGGCGCCGCGGTGGAGAAGTGGCCGTGGCTGAAGACGATCGGGTACTTCACGTCCGGATGTGTGTCGTAGTCACGCGGGAGCAGCACCGTGGCGCCCATGAAGATCGGGTGTCCCCACCACTTCGTCAGGATGTCGCTCTGGATCCTGAAGCGCTTCACGTACTCGGTGTCCGCGGGCGGGGTGATGGGCGGGATGACCTTGTCGGCGACCAGCCGGATGGGTGCGCCTGCCGCCGGGTTGACGGTGACCTTGACCGGGTCGCCATACAGGTTGCCGGGGGAGGTCCGCCAGTTCTGGCCCTCCCATTGGTCCATGTGCAGCCAGACCGTGTGGCCGTCGGCCCTGGAAAACAGGGTGTGGACGTTGACGAATGGCTGCACCCAGTACTCCCCGGGGGGCAGGTTGGCCAGGGTGGCCACCGGGTGCCCCCCGACGGCCGGTCCGAACCGGACCTCGGCGCCCGGGGCCAACTGGTCCACCGGGACCGAGAACAGGGGGGACCCGGTCGGCCCCACCTGGCGGATGGGGGTCTGTGGGGCGTTTACCCGACTGATGGCGACATACACCCGGCCCGTCACGGCCTCCGGACGGGCCGAGGCCGCAAAAGTCACCGTAAAGACGGGCTGTGCCGCCTGATCGGCGGCAACCTCAAGGACTGGAGCGCAGACAAGGGCGAACAGGGCGGCTAGGGCGAAACGTCTGACCATGGGCGGATTCTGGCAGCCCTTTTGACTGCTTGCAATCGTTCTGCTAGACTCGACAGGTTCTTCGGGCACTAGGACACCCTATCTAGCGCCCGCATCAAGCCGACGAACGACGCGGTTTGGTTGTATCCGAGCGATTGCTCGCTGCGCCGTGCGCGGCCACCGCAATCGCCACCGCTGACACCAGCAATAGGGGGAATGTCTCAAGCGCCG
>JANLHE010000355.1 GCA_024653875.1 Acidobacteriota bacterium | reverse complement strand
GAGGATGCGGCCGGCACGTTGTGGATCGGCACGTACGACACCGGGTTGTTCATGTACCGCGGCGGCCGGTTCACCCGATTCACCGTCCGCGAGGGCCTGCCGACCAACGGGGCGTTCCGGATCATCGAGGACGATCAGGCCCGCTTCTGGATCAGTTCGAACGCCGGCATCTATCGCGTGGCGCGATCCGAGTTCGACGCGGTCGCGTCGGGCCGGAGCCGCGCGGTGACGGCCGTGTTGTATGGCCGCGAGGACGGCATGGCGAACGCGGAGTGCAACGGCCTCGGGCAGCCGTCCGGGATCCGCGCGCAGGATGGCCGCCTCTGGTTTCCAACCCAGCGCGGCGTGGCCGTCATCGACCCGGCGGTGCTGACCCACAACACCACGCCGCCGCCGGTGACGTTGCTCGACCTCAGCATCGGCGGATTCCCCCGGGCCGAGCGTGACCGCATCGAAGTCCGGTCCGGCAGCACGGAGTTTCAAGCGCGATACGCCGCGCTGACGTTCGTGCGCCCGGAACAGGCGCGGTTCAAGTACCGGATGGAAGGACTCGACGCCGACTGGGTGGACGCGGGCACGGACCGCACCGCGCGGTACGCTCACCTGCCCTTCGGGACGTTCCAGTTTCATGTGATTGCCGCCAATCGCGACGGGGTCTGGAACGAAGACGGCGCCAGTGTCACCATCGTCGTCGTCCCTCCCTTTTATCGCACCACCTGGTTCGCCGGTCTGGTATTTGTTGTCGCGGCGCTCTCGACGTTTGGCGCGTACCGTTGGCGGGTGGGCGCCCTTGAACGGCGGCAGGCTCTGCAGGAAGCCTTCGCGCGCCAGCTCATCGATTCGCAGGAAACCGACCGTCGCCGGATTGCCGCGGAGTTGCACGATGGGGTGTCGCAGACGCTCGTGGTGATGAAGAACTGGGCGCGATTCGGCGAACAAGCGCTGTCCGACGAGAGCCCGGCGAAGAAGAAACTCGGGGACATCGCCGACGCGGCGTCGCACGCGCTCGGCGAGGTCCGGGACGTCGTGCACGATCTCGTGCCCTACCACCTTGAGCGGCAGGGGCTCGTCGAGTCGATCCGGGAGGCCGCGACCCGCGTGGGGGACGCGGCCGGGATTGCGATCGACTGCCGGCTGGATGCCGTCGACGGTCGATTGTCCCCGCAATCCGCGCTCCGGCTGTTCCGGGTTGTTCAGGAGGGACTCAACAACATCGTCAAGCACTCGGGCGCGTCCGCCGCGTGGCTGGAGCTGACACACGATTCTGCGCACGTCCGGCTGACGATCCGCGACAATGGCAAGGGCTTCGAGCCTGATGCCGTCACGCCGATCGTGGCGGGCGACGGTTTCGGCCTGATGGGGATGACCGAGCGCACGCGGATGATGGGCGGCGACCTGACGATCGAGTCGGCGCCGGGCCGCGGCACCACGATCAGGATCGTCGTGCCGTTAGGGGGCTGATGCCAATTCGAATCCTGATCGCTGACGACCACACCCTGATGCGGCAGGGACTGCATGAGATCTGCACGTCGATCGGCGGTTTCGACGTGGTGGGGGAGGCCAGAACCGGCGCCGAAGCGGTGGCCCTGCGTGCGGTGACCAGGCCGGACGTCGTCCTGATGGACCTGGCGATGCCTGAAATGGATGGCGCCGAAGCCATCCGCCGGATCGTGGCGGAGGCGCCGACGGCGAGGATCATCGCGCTCACGATGTACAGGGACGAATCGTACATGCTGGCCGCGATCCGTGGTGGGGCTCGAGCGTACCTGCTCAAGACGGTCGACGCCGCGGAGCTCATTGCGGCGATCGAGGCGGTGCATCGCGGGGAGTACCTCGTCGACCCGATCATCGCTGCCCGCGTGCTTGGCGAACTGCACCTGACCCCGAAGGACCTGCCGAAGTTTCAGCGCCTGCTCGAAAAGGAGATCGAGGTTCTCCGCCTGGTCGCGAAGGGACTGGACAACCGCGAGATTGCCGACGCCCTGGACTGGTCGGTGCACACCGTGTCGAACCGGCTCCGGGTGATTTTTGAGAAACTCCACGTCACCAATCGTACGCAGGCCGCGTTGTACGCCCTTCGGCAGGGCTGGGCCACGCTCGACGAACGTCCCGACTGAGCCCGAACAGATGTCAGGCCACACGCGCTACTTTGCGATCCCGGCCCGATGGGTGTTGCCGACCAGGGCCGGGGCGTCCGTCTGCATGACGTGGCACGCCGTGCAGTTCCAGCGCGCGCCGGTGATGGACTCCCGCACGATGTCCGGCGCCCGGCGATAGTCAGTCAGATGGCTCTTTGGTACCTGTGGCGGATCCGCCGGATCGGTGCTGCCGGTGGCGTGGCACAACAGGCACAGGTTCTCCTCCCGCGTGATCGGGATCAGCCCGCCGAGGCTGTGCGGCACGAGCGGCGGCGCCCCCTCCCAGGATCGCGGCAGCCGTGCGCTCTCGCCCGGAGCGGCCTCCGGGTAACGGTACACCGGCGGCGCCTGGTCGTCGGTGAGCGCCGTGCGTCGCAGCCCGATGTCCCGATCGGACACCGGCGCGCCCGGCGGCGTCGGCGCCTGCATCGCCCGCGCCAGCAGCCCGCTTACGAGGACAGCGAGCAGAACCCCCATTGCGGCACGGACGATCCTCATCGCGCTTCCTCCGCCTTGTACACCTTGACCGCGCACTTCTTGAAGTCGGTCTGCCTGGAAATCGGACAGCCGGCGTCGAGCGTCACCTTGTTGATGAAGACGTTCTCGTCGAACCACGGCACGTACACCAAGCCGCGCGGCGGCTGATATCGCCCTTCGGTCTCCACGCGCGTGCGGATGCGGCCCCGGCGGGACTCGATCCAGACGGCATCTTCTCGACTGAGTCCGCGCGTCTCCGCATCCCGCGGGTGCATGTAGGCCAGCGCGGCGGGCACCGCCTTGTGCAGCTCCGGCACGCGCCTGGTCATCGTGCCAGAGTGCCAGTGTTCGAGCACGCGGCCCGTGCTGAGCCAGAGGTCCCATTCGGCGTCGGGCACCTCGGGCGGCGGAACGTACGGCCGGAAGAAGATCTTGGCCTTGCCGGCCAGCGACACCGGCGTCGGGTCCGTGACCGCGTCCAGGTTCCCGCGGGGCAACGCCTTCATCGCCGGCCCGTAGAAGTCAAATCCCTTCCCGGGCGCCACGTAGGGATCGTGCGCCTCGTGGAACCGCCAGGCGGTCTCCTTCCCGTCAACGACCGGCCAGCGCAGGCCGCGCACGTCCGCCGCGAAGTACCGGTCAAACGGCGCCAGGTCGTGCGCGTGCCCACGGCCGAAGCGCGCGTATTCCTCGAACAGCGCTTTCTCAGGGAACCAGCCCTCGCCCAGGCGTGCAACCGTGTCGTTGGGGTGCCCGCCCGCCACCGGGTCCGGCCACGCGACCTTCCGGTTGTCGGGCGTCGCGAACAGCACCTCGTACAACGTTGTCTCCGGGCGATACCCCAGTGATTCGGCACTCTCGATCACGCCGGGCAGGTCGCCATGACCACGCCACACGTCGCCGACCGTCAGCCGCTTCGAGAACTCGAGGATCTGCCACAGATCGGTGCGCGCCTCGCCAGGCGCGTGCACCTGCTGCCGCCACATCTGCGTCCGGCGCTCGCTGTTGCCGTACGCGCCCCACTTCTCGAAAATCATCGCCGACGGCAGGATCAGGTCGGCTACCTTGCACGAGATACCCGGGTACGCGTCGGAGACCACGATGAAGGCGTCGAGCCGGCGGGCGGCTTCGATCCAGTGATTGGCGTTCGCGGTGGCCTGGAACGGGTTGTTCACCTGCACCCACAGCCACTTCAGGCGGCCGTCTTCCAGGTCGCGCATCATCGCCGTGATGTCACTGCCGGGCCGGGGATTGACCGTCCCGGCGGGAAGTGTCCAGATGTCCTCGGCCAGCGCCCGATGCTCCGGATTGTCCACGACCATGTCGGCCGGAAGCCGGTGCGAGAACGTGCCCACCTCCCGCGTGGTGCCGCAGGCCGACGGCTGCCCGGTCAGCGAGAACGCGCTGTTGCCGGGAGTGGCGTACTTGCCGGTCAGCAGGTGCGTCATGTACGCCTGCTCGTTCACCCACGTCCCGCGCGTGTGCTGGTTGAACCCCATCGTCCAGAACGACACGACCTTGCGGGCGCGGTCGGCGTAGGCCTCGGCCAGCGCGACCAACTTGGCCTTGAACTCGTC
>JANLHE010000352.1 GCA_024653875.1 Acidobacteriota bacterium | reverse complement strand
ATCCCGCGGCCGCGAGCAGTTCGCGACGCCGTGGAGAGGAGGACGCCAGCACCAGATGCATACGTCCGGATGATACACTTCGAGGTTGGATGGAATCGCTGCAGCAGACGGCCGCTCGTGTGCTTGGCCCCCTGCTGAGCGCCCAACCGCTGTCACCGGGCAAGGTCGCATTTGCCTGGGCGCTCGCCGCCGGCCCGGCCCTTGGGCGCGCCGGCATTCCCACATGGACGCCCGACGGCACGCTGCGCATTCGCGCGCGCGACGCCGCCTGGCGCACGGAAATCGAACGCGCGCGGCCGATGGTCGCCGAGCGCCTCGCCCACTTGCTGGGCCCCGGGGCCATCCGCCGCATCATCGTCACGGAGTCATCACATGCGTGAAGCAGTCATCGTCAGCGCCGTTCGCACGCCGACCGGCAAGTTCCTCGGGGTGTTGAAGGATTTCCGCGCGCCGGACCTGGGCGCGCTCGCCGTGCGCGAGGCCGTCGCCCGCGCGGGCATCGATCCGGCCAGCGTCAACGAGTGCCTCATGGGCAACGTCGTCACGGCCGGCGTGGGCCAGGCGCCCGCGCGCCAGGCGGCGCTGCGCGGCGGCCTCCCGAACAGCGTGGGCGCGCTCACCATCAACAAAGTGTGCGGCTCGGGCCTGAAAGCCGTGATGCTGGCGGCGCAGGGCATCGCCACCAATGACATCGATATCGCCGTCGCCGGCGGCATGGAGTCCATGAGCAACTGCCCCTACCTGCTCTCCAAAGTGCGGGAGGGCTTGCGCATGGGCGACAGCAAGATCGTGGACTCGATGATCCATGACGGCCTCTGGGACGCATTCGACGACGTGCACATGGGCCTGACTGGCGAACTGGTCTCCGAGCGCTACAAGGTGACGCGCGAAGAACAGGACGCGTACGCCGTGGACAGCCATCGCAAGGCGGCGAAGGCGACCCGGGATGGCGCGTTCACCGCGGAGATGCTGCCCATCTCGATTCCGCAGCGCAAGGGCGATCCGATCCTCGTGAATACGGACGAGCCCATTCGCGATGACACGTCGATGGAATCGCTGGGCCGGCTGAAGCCGGCGTTCAAGAAGGACGGCACGGTCACGGCCGGCAACGCGCCCGGCGTCAACGACGCGGCCTCCGCGCTTGTCGTGATGGGCGCCGACGTGGCGGCGCGGCTCAACCTGACGCCGATCGCGCGGATTATCGGCCAGGCGACGGCCGGCCTCGAGCCGAAGCTGGTGCTGATGACCCCGGTGGACGCCGTGCGCAAGCTCATGATCAAGACCGGCTGGTCGCTCTCGGACGTGGACCTCTTCGAACTGAACGAAGCGTTCTCCGTGCAGGGCGTGGCCGTGATTCGCGAGCTTGGCATCGATCCCCTCACGGTCAACGTGCACGGCGGCGCGGTGGCGCTCGGCCACGCGATTGGCGCCAGCGGCGCGCGCGTGCTGACGACGCTCATTTACGCGCTTGCGCGCCACGGCAAGAAGCGCGGCGTGGCCACGCTCTGCCTGGGCGGCGGCAACGGCGTGGCGCTGGCCGTGGAAAGGCTCTAAATGATCAAGACAGTCGGCGTCATTGGCGCGGGGACGATGGGGAACGGCATCGCGCAGGTGTTTGCGCAGGCCGGGTTCACGGTCAAATTGCACGACGCGGCGCCGCCGGCGATTGACCGCGCGCTCAAGACGATCGACAAGAGCCTGGCGAAGTTCGTCGAGAAGGGCAAGCTGGCCGCGGCCGATCGCGACGCGGCGCTGGGCCGCCTGTCGGCCGCCCACACCCTCGACGCGTTTGCCGATGTGGACTACGTTGTGGAAGCCGTCGTGGAGCACCTCGACGTCAAGCGCAAGATCTTCGGCGACCTCGATCGCATCACGAAGCCGGACGTCATCCTCACCTCGAACACGTCATCGATCTCGATCACGACGATTGGCGCGGCGACCACGCGGCCCGACAAGGTGCTGGGGATGCACTTCATGAACCCCGTGCCGCTGATGACGCTGGTGGAGCTCATCCGCGGACAGGCGACGTCGGATGCCTCGATGCTGGCCGCGTCGGATCTGTGCCGCACGCTGGGCAAGACGCCGGTCGAAGCGGCCGACTACCCCGGCTTCATCGCCAACCGGATCCTCATGCCGATGATCAACGAAGCGATCTACTGCGTGATGGAGAGCGTCGGCACGCCGGAGGCCATCGACGCCGTGATGAAGCTGGGCATGAACCACCCGATGGGGCCGCTCACGCTGGCCGACTTCATCGGCCTCGACGTCTGCCTGGCCATCATGGACGTGCTGCACGGCGGCCTGGGTGATCCGAAGTACCGGCCGTGCCCGCTGCTGCGCCGCATGGTGGCCGCCGGCCACCTGGGCAAGAAGTCCGGCCGCGGCTTCTACCTGTACCAGTAACGCGTCACGCCGCCGGTCTGCGCCGGAAGAACCACGCCGCCGCGGCGATTGGCGCCAGGATCACGACTTCCCGCGCGATCGACGTCGCGTTGATTGTCCAGAAGTTGTCCAGCCAATACCGTCGCGAGATCGGCCCGAACACATCCCAGCCCGTGTGGACGTGCGCGCCGGAGAACGGCCAGAAGGCCATCACGCCGAAGGGCGCCGACGTGTCGCTGCCGAGCGCGTCGAGGAGGGGATGTGACAACCATGCCAGCGCGACAGCGAGGCCGATGGCCGGCCGCGACGAGGCCACGGGCCAGCGCTGCCACGCGGCGAGACCGGCCACCAGCGCCGCCGCGCCGATGCTGTGGCTTTCCATGCTGTGGCGGTTGATCAGCAGGTCCAGGTCCGGCGCGATGCCGATCGCGACCAGAATCGCCACCTGCCGCGCCCGGTCATGGGTCCCCGCGTGAACGCCGGCGGCGGCCCACCCCGCCGCCAGCGCGGCCAATCCATGTCCCAACGGCGACGGCATCAAGACAGGTTAGGCGAGGAGGACAAATTTGGCTATCGGCCCTGTGACCTTCCTTGTCAGAGCCCCTCCGCAGAATGTGCAAAGGACGGAGGGCACCGAGGTGGCAGATCCTGCGAATCCCGGGACATGGGGCGAAAGTCCGATGGCTCATAACTGATTGTTTTCAGGATAGATAGAGGAACACGATGTCGAATTTTCGCTTGACTCACCCCTGGCACACTTCTAGAATGGCCTACGGTCCAGCCGCGGTTGCTCCG
>JANLHE010000351.1 GCA_024653875.1 Acidobacteriota bacterium | reverse complement strand
TTGATGCCTCGATCGTGCTCGCGCTGGCCCTGATGGCCACACGCCTGCTGCGACGGCGGTCGGCGGCGCTTCGCCACGCGATCCTCGCCGCCGCCATCGTGTGCGCCCTCCTGATGCCCGCCTTTGAGTGGCTGCTGCCGTCGGTGCCGGTCATTGCGTGGGATCGCGGCGCTACGGTGCAGTCGTCCGGAGTCACGCTGGTGTCCGACATCACGTCCGGGGGTGCCGAGACGGCGACCGATGCCGCGCCGGCAGGCACCGGCGTGTCCTGGATGTTTGTGCTTGGTGTTGCGTGGGTCCTCGGATCCGTGGTCGCCCTCGCAGGACTCCTGGTCGGTTTTCTCAGACTGGCGCGGCTCCGCCGGCGTTGCACTCCGGTGACCGGACACCGGCGCGCGGAGACGGACGCGCTGGCCCGCGAGTGCGGCGTGCCACGACACGTCGCTCTTTTCCAAAGCAACGACCGCACGCAACCCGTCACCTACGGGGTGTTGGCGCCCGGCATCATTCTGCCGGCCGATGCGACCCACTGGTCCGACGACCGCTGGCACATCGTCCTTCGCCACGAGCTCGCGCACATCGCCCGGTACGACGCCGCGCTCCAGATCACGAGCGAACTGCTCCGTATTCTGCAGCCTTTCAATCCCCTCGTCTGGATCGCATGCCGCCGCCTCCGCCAGGAGAGTGAGTATGCGTGCGACGACGAGGTGTTGGGAGGAGGCGTGCCTCCCACCGACTACGCCGCCCACCTGCTCGACGTCGCCAAACACCTGTCGGGCCGTCACGTCGCGATGGCCGCCGCGCCAGCCATCGCCCACCCGTCCACACTCGAGAGGAGAATCGTCGCCATGTTGCAGTCCACGAAAGATCGTACGCCGCTGACAGGCCGTGGCCGGTACGCCGCCATCGTGGCGGCATTGAGCCTGAGCCTGCCGCTCGCGGCCGCAGGGATCGCACCTGTCGTTGCCGTCGTTCCCGTGCCGCCCACGCCGGCCGCAGTTCCGGCGCCGGTCCCCAAGCCCGCTCCCGTTCGCCCGCCGGCCGCGCCGCCGCAGGCCGGGTCCATCGAAGGTCAAGTCGTGGATCAGACCGGAGGCGTGATACCTGGCGTCACGGTGACATTGATCGACCAGCAGACAAGCCAGTCCACCACAACCACCACGGCGGCAACCGGACGGTTTGTGTTTCGCGACCTGCCCGCGGGGGAGTACACGCTCACCGGCGCCATTCCGGGATTCACGACGATCGCGGCGTCATTCTCGCTGGCGCCGGGCGCGGCCCTGACGCCGCGCTTCACCATCGCGGTCGGCACCCTGAGGGAGACCATCACGGTGATGTGCGGTCCAGAGGAGTTCTCGCTGATTCGCGCGCTCTTCCCGGTGCTTGAGGCCAGGCAGACGACCGTCACCCCGATTCGCGTCGGTGGTCAGGTCCGCGAGCCGAAGAAGATCCGGGATGTGCGACCCACCTGCCCCGCAGGGGTCGTCACCAGCGAGGTTCGCGTGGCGCTGACAGGCCGGATCGACATCGAGGGAGCCATGATCGATGTGGCGTTGGATGACCGTGAGCCCGGGCTCGCACCTCCACCCGAACTCGTCAACGCCGCGATCGAGGCCGTGCGCCAGTGGCGATTCACACCAACGGAGCTCAACCGGCAACCGATCGAGGTCGGGGTGCGGGTGTACATCACGTTCAAGCCCGCGCCTCTTCAACCACGAGGCTGACGCGCACGCCCTGGCGGGCCGACATAGGTGCTCTCCCCTACTTAACAGCCCGTGGTGAAAGTCGGCCGTGGCACCGAGCAGGGCGATGCGCCTGGTTGACAAGGCGCGACGACCGAGAATACCAGGTGTATTTGAGGGAGGAGCAACGCCGTCAGCCGGGATGCAGCGCCCTGCGAATGCAGGCCGACTTTCACCACGGGCTGTTAGGGCCTGCGCCGCTGGGTAGGCGATGCGCGGGGCCGTTGCGCACCCGTCCAAGATCCACACGGCAACCCAGAGGGCTGGCAGCCAAACAGCGACAAGCGATCGGGTGGGACTCGACATGGCCCCACTGTCTCGCGGAACGTTCCGCCAACGCCATGGATGCGGGCTGATTTGGCGATGAGTTCTTGCTGAGGGGGTAGATTCGCCGGTCATGTTGAGAGTGGCGGCTCCCCGTCGTCCTTCAGCACGAGAGCGAGGCCCGCCACGACCAGCACGACCCGCCCTGCCTCGCGGGCGAGGAGCTGATTGGCCAGGCCATGCACGTCCCGGAAGCGACGGGCCACGGGGTGGCCGGGCACCGTTCCCCCGCCGACTTCATTCGAGACGGCGATCACCCTTCGTGCCCGCCCAACAGCGCCCAGGTCGGCGACAGCCTGCAGTACGGCGCGCTCCTGATCCTCGGTGGTGGCGTCCCGGTACGTCCAAAGCAGGTTGGATATCCAGACGGTGACGCAGTCGACCATCACCAATGCGGCTCTCGGCTGCGCTTGGAGAACGGCCGATGCCACGTCTGTCGGTTCCTCGACCGTCGTCCACGATGCCGGACGGTCGCGCCGGTGCCGATCGATGCGCTGCTGCATGTCCGGATCGCCGGCGACTTGTGCGGTGGCCACGTACACGACCGGATGGCCGGCACACAGTGACTGTGCGTAGCGGCTCTTGCCGCTGCGGGCCCCACCCAAGACCAGCGTCAGCATGCGGCGTCCGCGATTCCCGTGGCATTCATGATCTGAACGACCGCCTGACCCGCGTAGAAGTCGATGATGCTCACGGCGCCGCACGTCTGCTGGAGCCGGAACATGTGGCGCGTGTCGAGGCCCAGCGCACGAGCGAGCACGAGCCGGTTGACGCCGCCGTGCGCGACGATGACGATGGCGTTCCCGTGATGGCTCTCGGTGAGGTTGGTCAGCGCCCGATCGACACGGGCGCTGAAGTCGGCGAACCGCTCCCCCTCCGGGAACGCCACGTCGGTGGGTTGTTGCATCCAGACACGCCAGACATCCGGGTAGCGGTCGGCCACTTCCTGAAACGTCAGCCCTTCCAGGAGGCCGAAGTCGATCTCCCGCAGCCCATCGTCGACGATCACAGGTGGGGACATCCCGAGGGCCCTCGCGCTGTCCAGCGCGCGTTGGCGCGGGCTCGAGTAGATGGCCGCGGCCGAGAGGCGCCGGAGCAGCGCGCTCGTTCGCTGCATCTGGCGACGGCCCTCGTCCGAGAGCTGCGGGTCGAGCGAACCACAACACCGCCCACGCAGCGACTCATCGGTTTCGCCGTGCCGGACCAGTGCGAGCCGTAGACCGGCGCCGGCTGGCGCCGGTCCAAAGACGGTCGAGATCGGGACGTGGGACATCACGCCGCGATCGCGACGGCTGTCAGCCAGACGGCGGCTTCCGTCAACTCCCCCGTCGCGCCCAAGGTATCGCCGGTAAACCCGCCGATCCGCCGTCGGCACGCACGGCCCGCCACCAGCGTCACACTGCCAGCGATGGCACCAAAGACTAGAGCCTCCCAGCCGGAGATCGCGGCCAACAGCAGGGCGGCGCTGGCCGTCGCGATGACCAGACCTCGGCCGGCCACGGGTCCACCGGCCACGGCACCCAATCCGCCGTCCGCTCTCGCGTACGGCAGCCACCATCCAAGCACGGCCATGGACCAGCGTGCGACAATGGGTGCGACAAGGAGAGGAACCGTGGCGTCGCGCCGCTCGAGCAGCGCGTCGAGACACGCCACTTTCAACAGCAGCAACAGCACGATCGCGAGCGTGCCGTACGCTCCGACGCGCGGGTCGCGCATGATCGTCAGGACCTCTTCGCGCGACCGGCCGCCACCGAAGCCGTCAGCGGTGTCGGCAAGACCATCGAGATGCAGGGCGCCAGTGAGCCAGACGGCCAGCGCAACGAGGCACACGGCAAGTACGCCGGCCGGCACGCTCGAGGCGCCGCCGGAGGCGGTTTCTGCGGGAAGCGCGACGGCCGCGATCCAAAGCACCGCCACCTGGGCGCTCCCAATCGCCGCACCGACCAGGGGATAGAACGCGGTCGCGCGCGCCACTTCGGATTCGTTGAAGGCGCGGCTGATGGGCACACGCGTCAGGAGTCCAATGGCCGCAAGCAGGGCCGTCATCACGCCTGCCCGCTCACGCCGGCCGAATCGAACGTGGCCATCGAAGTGAACGCCAGCGCCGCCGCCCCGATGACCGGCATTGCCAGAGCCGCGCCTGTGCCCTCGCCCAATCGCATGTTCAGGTTGAGCAGCGGACGTAGTCCCAGGTGTTCGAGCTGGACCGCGTGGCCAGGCTCCGGCGAGAGGTGACCCGCGAAGAGGTAACCGACGAGCGAGGGCGCGAGCGCCGCGGCGATGAGCGCCGCAGAGGTCGCGACGAAACCATCGGTGACGATCGCCAGCCTGTGAGCCGCGGCGCCCAGACACACGCCGCACAGCGCCGCGATCTCGAGCCCCCCGACTGTCCGAAGCACATCAAGCGGGGCACCGGGCACGCACCCATGCGCCGCAACCGCCCGTTCCACGACCGCGACCTTGCGCGCCAACGTGCCGTCGTCCACCCCGGTGCCGCGCCCGGTCACACGTGCCGGTGGACGTCCCGTGACGCCGGCAGTCACGGCACTCGCGGCCGTGGTATTCCCGATACCCATCTCCCCGAGGCCGACGAGCCGGACGCCGTCGGCTGCCGCCTGCGCCGACAGGTCGAGGCCGACCTGCAACGCGTCGAGCATCTCCACCTCGCTCATCGCCGCCTCCTCGAGCATGTTGCGCGTGCCGTTCCTCACCCGACGCGAGACCAGACGCGCGTGCCCGCCGTCGACGGCGGTCGGCCCGTCCACGCCGACGTCGACGATCCAGACGTCCGCTCCCGCGGCGGCGGCCAGCGCGTTGATCGCCGCGCCGCCGCTGGTGATATTGGCGACCATCTGCGCGGTCACGGCCTTCGGGTAGGCGCTCACCCCTTCGGCGACCACGCCGTGGTCGCCGGCACACACGAGGATTCGCCGAGGCGATGTCGTCAGGTCGAGCGTTTCCTGAATGGCGCAACACCGGAGGGCGATCTCTTCGAGCCCTCCAAGGCTGCCGGGTGGCTTGGTCAGCCGGTCCAGGCGAAGCGCGCCTTCCCGCCGCCAATGATCGCTGACGGGTCGCACGCGCGCCACAAGCTCACTGACGAAGACCCTCGTTCGTGCGGCGGTCACCCCGTTGGTTGTCATGACGTTGGATCCCTTGACCACGCCCGCGACCACCGAGGCGCGGAGCTTTCGGGATCGCGCAGCCGCCCGTCCACGCCCGCAGCCTGCTCGACGACCCGGCCGAGGAGCCACAGGAGGTCGCTCAGTCGATTCATGAATGGCAGCGTGTGCGCACCCACGACTCCTCCGGTCTCCTTCAGTCGCACCAGCGCCCGCTCGGCGCGCCGGCAACTCGTCCGTGCCACATCGATCGCGGCCGCACCGACGTGCCCGCCTGGCAGCGTCCAGTCGCCCACGATCCCCGGCTGCGCCTCGATACGGTGCACGTGTCGAGTCAACGCCTCGACGTGCGCAGCCTCGATCAGTGCGGCAGTTCCGGTGCCGCCCCCCGATGCGGCCTCCTCGGCGACGAGGAACAGTTGGCGTTGCAGGTCCTCGAGTAACGCCCGCGTGTCAGCGTGTTCACAGATGGACCTGGCAAAACCCAACTGGGACACCAGCTCGTCCAGGCAGCCGCATACCTCCACGCGGAGGTCGGCTTTCGACACGCGACTGTTGCCAATCAGGCTGGTCTCTCCAGCATCTCCCGTCCGAGTGGCGATACTCACACCTGGCCCTCCTTCACGGTCACGATGTTTCGAAGCCCCGGCTCGCGCGGCCCCACAAGAGCAACGTGAGAAAGAACGGCCCTCCCACGAGCGCGGTGATGCTGCCCACCGGGACTTCGACCGGGGCGATCGCGACACGCGCGACCGTATCGCACACCACGAGGAACGCCGCGCCGCCCAGCACGGAGAACGGCGCGAGGAACCGGTGATGCCCGCCGACGAGCCGCCGTCCGATATGCGGCACGATGAGCCCCACAAAGCCGATGGGTCCGCAGACGGCGGTGACGCCGCCGACCATGATGGACACGGCGAAGAACAGCAGTCGCTTCACCTGTTCGACCGACACCCCCCGTGTCGCGGCAAGATCCTCGCCGACGACGAGCAGATCGAGTTCGCGGCCGAGCACCGACACCGTCGCGAGGCCGACGATCGCAAAAGGCAGGACCTGCCAGACTGGTTCGAAGCCGACGACCTCCAAACCGCCCATCAACCAGCGGCCGACGCGGAACGAGGTCGTCACATCACTGGTGTACTGCGTCAGCAGGATCAGGCTCGTGAACGAGAAACTCGTCGCGACGCCGGCCAGGAGCAGCGTGGCCGTGGAAAACGCCCGGCTCAAACGGGTCAGACCATACACCAGCATCGTGGAGACGACCGCACCGCCAAGCGCGGCCAGAGACACGCCGTCGATGCCGGCCGCCTCGACGCGGAACGCCGCGCGCATGTAGAGCGCGGCGCCCAGCGACGCCCCGCTCGAGACACCGAGCGTGTACGGCGTGGCGAGAGCGTTGCGGAACATGGCCTGAAACGCCATCCCACTGGCCGCGAGCGCCGCGCCGGCCAGCAGGCCCAGGCAGACACGCGGCACGCGAATCCGCCACAGGATTTCGTGCCGGCTCTCGATCGGAAGGTCGATGAGAAGCGCCCCCGCGATCGCGAGGACCAACGTGAGCGCGACTGCGGCGATCAACGTGTTCGGCCCAGGCATCCCACGGGTCACCGATTTTCCCCAAGCGCGGCCCACGCGCCACCCGCGGGTGGCCGCAGCACCTCGAACGGCACGTTGTACACATCCTCGAGCACGTCCGGCGTCAGAAAGGCCTCGGCCGGCCCGTGAAACGCGATGCGACCGTCTCGCAGGGCCAGCACGTCGCGACCACAGTGGGCCGCCAGGTTGAAGTCGTGGGTCACCATGACGACCGTCAGCCCACGCGTCCGGTTGAGGTCTCGCAAGAGCGCCGCGGTGTCGCGCTGGTGGCGTGGATCGAGAAACGCGGTCGGTTCGTCGAGCAAGAGGATGTCGGCCTGCTGCGCCAGCGCGGCGGCGATGAACACCTTCTGCCGCTCGCCGCCGCTGAGCGACGACACCGCTCGCTCGGCGAATGTGCCGGTCGCCGTGAGATCCATCGCGTCGCGAACGATGCGGCGGTCGTCGCGATCGGGCGGAGCGAATCGCCCGCGGTGCGCGTAGCGTCCCAGCAGAACGAACTCCTCGACCGAGAACGACACCGCGCGCCCGTCCGACTGCGGCACGTAGCTCAGCCGCCTCGCGACCTCGCGCCGGCTGTATCGCTGGATGGGACGACCGGCAAGTGCAATGGTCCCCGCGTCCGGCGGTGCCAGCCCCAGGATCGCCACGAGCAGCGTCGTCTTGCCGGCGCCGTTGGGTCCGACGACCGCGAGAAAGCCGCCGCGTTCGACCGCGAAGGTCACGCCATGGAGAACTTCCCGGTCGCCGCGACGGACGACAAGGCGCTCGACTTGGATGAGTCCGGGCATGCTCTCAGGCCTCTGCCCCGCGTGCCGAGGCCTTGACCCACATCACGATCGCCCAGCGCACGTGCCCCAGCTGGACAGGCAGCGACCGGTGTGGAACGAATCGGTCCAGGATCAGCACGTCGCCTGCACGAAGCGGCACCGCGCGACGCTCATCGAGCGGCAAGTGCTCCTCGTGCACGTGAAACTGTCCAGCGCCGTTTGTCACGTGCGGCAGGGGCGCGCTCCAGGCGCCGGGAATCACTTCGAGCGCTCCGGTCTGCTCATCGACGTCGGCCAATGGGATCCAGCACGCCAGGCGCACCGATCCGCAGCTGCCAGGCGTCGTCGACGGCCGCAGGACGTCCTGATGCCAGGGACTGTCGGCGTGCGTCAGCGACGGGACGATCGCCCGCGGACGGATCACGTGACCCGTGACCTGGAACGCACCGAGTGCGTGTGTCACGACGCCGCCGAGTGCCTCGTGCGACGCCAGACGCTGGAGACGGGCATCACGATGAGCGTCCGCCATCACCGCGTGGAACAAGGCGGTCGCGTAGGCGGCATCGCGGACCGCGACGCGTTCGAGCCGCTGTTCAAACGGCGCGTCGGGCGCACTCTCGTCA
>JANLHE010000349.1 GCA_024653875.1 Acidobacteriota bacterium | reverse complement strand
GGCGTGCTTCGTCTGTCCGCACGAGGGCTCGCCGCTGTCGCAGTCCTCGCAGGGGCATCGTTTCCCGCCACAACAACCACCCCTCCACTCGATCTTCCGCAGCAGCGCCGCCACGCGGGCCTTGAAGCCCTGCGGCACGCACTCGAACGTCCGGTCGTCCGGGTCCGACACCTTGCCGGGGCAGCCAGTCGAGACGGTATCGCGCTCGCACGGGTGGTCGCGCTCGCCTGGACCGATCAGGTGGAACCATCCGCAGAGCGGGCACTTCGTCTCGACATACGGGACGCAAGGCGCCTTCTCGACGGGAAGTGGGTTCAGGCGCAAGCTCCGGTAGTCGTGAAGGCTGTGCCCGTCGAAAACGAGGCGCGCGACGACCCACTCGCGGTCGTCGCCTTCCGTTCGCGCAAGCCACTCCTGCGCCAACGCGCGGATCTCCTCGCGCGAGAGGACGAGCTCCACCGCCGCGGTCCCGTGCGGGGGAGGGGTGAACGTGGCCTGGTGGATCGAGACGCCGCGCTCCGGAGTGACTTCGAGGGGCTCGGTCATCGCCCCAGTCTACCGCGGGCCGGGGACGTCGGTGGCGGAAGGTAGGATGCCCTGGTCGCCGACGGGCGACGACATCCGCCGCGGGGCTCGGGTCGCGCGTCGTGACCGCCGATCCGGCCCCCGGCCCAACGCATGGAGTCACGACCATGATCGGGAAGCCCCGAGAGTTGTTCATCTGCATCGCCCCCGGCTGCGCCAGCGAAACCGCAGGACCCGGCCACATCGTCTGCGGTCCCTGCTTCCGCGCGCTCCCCGGACCCGTGCGCCACCGCGGCACCCGGCCGTACCGCGAATGGGTCGACGCCGTCCGCGCGCACTTCCACCTGCCGCCCGAGGCCGACGACCGATGGCTCAGTCGCCGAGGCGCGCACGTCGGCCAGCGCACGCGCCACCGCTTCGCGCGAAGGCGCTGAACTCCTACCTCGCGCTAGGAATGAGCGGCCCGCGTCGAGCCCACGCGGGGAATTCTCAGTTAGGACCCCTTGGTCCTATGGGGGGTCCGGACATAGGCTCGAAAGGCGGAAGCGCCTCCGGCGAGCGCCTGCTCGCCACGCGGGGATGCGGGGGCCGGGGTCCCATCAATTTTCGGATCGAGCCACGGGGAGACTTGATCTCAGGGGGCGAGAGCGAGGCAATCCGACCGGCACGCGCGCGCGGTTCGCGCGTCGCTGAGGCTGCGCGCGAGGCCGATCCGAGCCTGCGAACCGCCCGCGAGAACGCCTGTTTCCGCGGGTCTGAGCCTGCGACGCGCAGCCCGATCGAGCCCGATGCGACTGTATCCCGCACGATACACGAGGCTGGAGAGGCGCAGCTTGACAGCCGGACCAAGCCTCCCGACCCTATCTCACATGTCCTTCCCGCCTGCCGCTCGCGCAGCGTTCCTGGCAATCGAGACACGTGACGCGCTGTTCGGTTGGCGCGCCCGGCTCGGCGCACAGCGGCGCACGATGTGGGCGCGCGTCTGCTGGGCGCACATCCGCTCGGGCCGGCTCGGTCCGCGCGACGTGCAGCGCGTGGCGCTCGCGTACGCAGCCGAGCTGCGACCCGACGGCAAGCGGTTGGAGTACGCGGACGACGTGGACGACGCGTTGCGGCGCGAGATGGCGCGGCGCTTGGGCGCGGAGGCGCGTCGGCAGGCGCGGCCGTGGCGCACGGCGGAGGAGCGGCGCGAGGGTCGCATCCGCGGTCTCGCGCGCTCCTGAGAGGCCGGCGCTGGGATCATAGCCTCTCACAGCTCCCCCAGCGCCGGGCGAGGCGTTGCACCCCGCAGGTCTCGATCGGCGCATGTGCTGCGCTGAGGAGCTGGTCGGAGTGTAGCACGCGCGTCCATCGCTCTCTCGGCGCGTGATCCGGCGCCCGCGAAAATCTTTCTTTGCGAGGCTGCGTAGGCTCGCGGATCGGCCCGTCACGCGCCGATTTCCGCGGATTGTGGATTGACTCTCGCCGGTGTCGGTGTATCTTCCCCGTGTTGGCTCCGGTCTCACCCGGGGCCGGGAGGTCAAGATGAGCGAGACGAAGTGCGACCGCTGCGGCTACTGCGGCGGGCCATTGACCGTGGGCGCGTGCTCCATCGACCGGTGCGTTGGGCGGCGAGGCGCCTCCGACCCGCTGGACGTCGACACCCCCGCATCGGCCGCTCTGGCCGAGAGCGCGCG
>JANLHE010000346.1 GCA_024653875.1 Acidobacteriota bacterium | reverse complement strand
CCCATCATGGACAGGAACTCGGCGTTGTCCTTGGTCTTGGTCATGCGGGACAGCATCAGTTCCATCGCTTCGGACGGGGAGAGCGAGGTCATGACCTTGCGGAGCACCCAGATGCGCTGGAGTTCCTCCTTGGGGAGGAGGAGTTCTTCCTTGCGCGTGCCGCTCTTCTGCATGTCGATGGCGGGAAACACACGGCGGTCGGCCAGCTTGCGATCCAGGTGGATCTCCATGTTGCCGGTGCCCTTGAACTCCTCGAAGATCACGTCGTCCATGCGGGAGCCGGTCTCGACCAGCGCGGTGGCGACGATGGTGAGCGAGCCCCCGCCTTCGATGTTGCGCGCGGCGCCGAAGAAGCGCTTGGGGCGCTGGAGGGCGTTGCTGTCCACGCCGCCTGTCAGGACCCGGCCCGACGTCGGCACGATGGTGTTGTAGGCCCGCGCCAGCCGCGTGATCGAGTCCAGCAGAATGACCACATCCTTGCCGTACTCCACCAGGCGCTTGGATTTTTCAATGACCATTTCGGCCACCTGCACGTGCCGCTGCGCCGCTTCGTCGAACGTGGACGACACCACCTCGCCGCGCACCGACCGCTGCATGTCGGTGACCTCCTCGGGCCGCTCGTCGATGAGCAACACGATGAGGTACACCTCGGGGTGGTTGGTCGTGATGCTGTTCGCGAGGTTCTGCAGCAGCATCGTCTTGCCCGTCCGCGGCGCCGCGACGATGAGGCCGCGCTGGCCCTTGCCGAGCGGCGTCATCAGGTCCATCACGCGGCCGGAGTAGTTGTCGCCGGTCGTCTCCAGCCGGATGCGCTGTTCCGGGTACAGCGGCGTCAGGTTCTCGAAGAAGACGCGCTTGCGCGTGTGGTCTGGCGGTTCGAAGTTGACCGCGTCCACCTTGACGAGCGCGAAGTAGCGTTCGCCTTCTTTCGGGGTGCGAATCTGTCCAGAGACCGTGTCGCCGGTCTGCAGGTCGAACCGGCGGATCTGCGACGGCGACACATACACGTCGTCCGGGCCCGGCAGGTAGTTGTAGTCGGGCGCCCGGAGGAACCCGTACCCGTCCGGCAACATCTCCAACACGCCCTCGGAGAAGAGCAGCCCGCTCTTTTCCGCGCGCGCCCTGAGGATCTGGAAGATCAAGTCCTGCTTCCGCAGCCCCGTGGCGTGCGGCAGGTCCAGGTCCTGGGCGATCTTCGTGAGTTCGGCGACGCTCATTTCCTTGAGCGCCGCCAGTTCGATTGCGGGAGCGTGTTGTTGGGTCAAAGGCGGGAGGGGGAACAGGGCCGGGCCCCGGGCTCAGTGCCGGGTGCTGAGTTCCGGCCCCTGGATGTCCGGCTCGGGCGTCGGGGGCAGCACCGGCAGCGGTCCCTCGAGCGCCGTCCGGAGGACTTCGTCCATCGTCTCGACCAGATGGACTTCCATCGCGTCGAGCACGTTCTTCGGAATGTCCGCGAGATCCTTCTCGTTGTCTTTCGGGAGGAGGATCGTGGTCACGCCGGCGCGATGGGCCGCCAGCAGCTTCTCTTTCAGGCCGCCAATCGGCAGCACTTTGCCGCGCAGCGTGATCTCGCCGGTCATGGCGACGTCGCGGCGCACCGGCACCTTCGTGAGGGCCGAGACGATCGCGGTGGCCAGGGTGATGCCCGCCGACGGGCCGTCCTTGGGAATGGCGCCCTCCGGGATGTGCACGTGCACATCCGTGCGCCGGTTGAAGTCCGGCGCGATGCCCAGCTCGTGGGCCTTTGACCGCACCCAACTCATGGCGGCCTGCGCGGATTCCTGCATGACGTCGCCGAGCTTGCCGGTCAGCGTCAGCTTGCCGCGGCCGGCCATCAGCGTCGCTTCCGTCACCAGAATCTCGCCGCCGACCTCGGTCCAGGCCAGGCCTGTCGCGATGCCGACTTCGTTCTTCTCTTCGGCCATCGACGGCCGGAACCGTGGCACGCCGAGGTACTCGGTGACTTTGACGCCATCGATGATTTCGTTGAAGTCCGCGCCCTGCACCACGACCTTGCGCGCCACCTTGCGGCAAATCGCCATGATCTCGCGTTCCAGGCTGCGGACGCCGGCTTCACGGGTGTAGCGCTGAATGATGGTCTGGAAAGCATCGTCCTTCAGGATGATGTTCTTCGCAGTGAGTCCGGCGCCTTCCACGGCCTTGGGCCCGAGGAACCGCTTGCCGATTTCGATCTTCTCGGCCTCGGTGTAGCCGGCCAGCTGCATGACTTCCATGCGGTCGCGCAGCGCCTGTGGAATCGAATGGAGCACGTTGGCCGTGCAGATGAACATGACGTTGGAGAGGTCGTACTCGACGTCCAGGTAATGGTCGAGGAACGTGTGGTTCTGCTCGGGGTCCAGCACTTCGAGCAGGGCCGCCGACGGGTCGCCGCGGAAGTCCATCGACATCTTGTCGACTTCATCCAGCAGGAACACGGGATTCATCGTGCCGGCCTTCTTCATCATCTGGATGATCTGGCCGGGGAACGCGCCGATGTAGGTGCGGCGATGGCCACGGATCTCGGCTTCGTCGCGCACGCCGCCCAGCGAGAGGCGCACGAACTTGCGGTTCATCGCGCGCGCGATCGAGCGCGCCAGCGACGTCTTGCCCACGCCGGGAGGGCCCGCGAGCGTGAGAATCGTGGCCTTCGGCTTCTTGACGAGCACGCGCACGGCCAGGAACTCGATGATGCGTTCCTTGATCTTCTCCAGGCCGAAGTGATCGTCGTTCAGGATGGTCTCGGCCCGCTTGAGGTCCCGGCTCTCCTTGGTCTTCTTGTGCCAGGGCACCGCAATCAGCCAGTCAAGGTAGTTGCGCGAGACCGTGGCCTCGGCGGACATCGGGGGCATCGCGTCGAGCCGCTTGAGCTCGTCGATGGCCTTCTTCTCGATCTCCTTGGGCATGCGCGCCTGGGCGATCTTCTTCTTCAGGTCGTCGCCTTCGCCGCCCTTGTCGTCCTTGCGGCCCAGCTCGCGCTGGATCGCCTTCATCTTCTCGTTGAGGTAGTACTCCTTCTGGGCCTTCTCCATCTGCTTCTTGACGCGAGACTGGATGCGGCGATCCACCTGGAGCTTGTCCACCTCGGCCTCGAGTACGGTTACGATGCGGCCCAGGCGCTCGAGCGGCGCGACGATTTCGAGCAGGTTCTGCTTTTCCTCGATGCCCACCTGCAGGTGGGCGGCGATCGTGTCCGCGAGCCGTGACGGGTCGTCCACGCGCACGGCCGCGATCATCGCGTCGTACTGCAGCGTGTTCGACAACTTCACGTACTGCTCGAACAGGGTCACCACGCGGCTCATGACGCCTTCGCCGTCGGCGGCCGCTTCCGCCTTCTTCGGCAGCACCTTCACGGTGACGCGGTAAAAGCCCTTGTCTTCCTTCCACTCCACCGCGCGCGCGCGTTCCACGCCCTCGACCAGCACCTTGATGTTGCCGTCGGGCAGCTTCAGCGACTGCACGATGTTGGCCACGCAGCCCATCGTGTAGATATCCGCGGGCTGCGGATCATCGGTGGCGGCATCGTGCTGCGCCGCCAGGAAGATCCGCTTGTCCGTCGTCAGCGCATGCTCCAGCGCGCGCGTGGACGAGGGCCGGCCGATGACGAACGGCATCATCATGTGCGGAAACACCACGACGTCGCGCAGCGGGACGATGGGGAGAGTTTCGTACTGGTCCATGGTTACGATCTAGCCCGCCTTCTCCATTACCGTGATCGGCTTCTCTTTCGACTCTACCACCTCGCGTGTGATGACGCACTCCCGGATCTTCTTCTGGCCCGGCAGGGTGTACATCAGCTCGAGCATGATGTCTTCGATGATCATCCGCAGCCCGCGCGCGCCGATCTTCCGCTGCAGCGCCAGTTCCGCGATCGCCTCAAGCGCGTCATCGGTGAAGCGGAGCTTCACGTTCTCGTAATCGAACAGTTTCTGATACTGCTTCGTGATCGCGTTGCGCGGCTCGGTCAGGATCTGGATGAGTGCCGGCTTGTCAAGTTCGTGCAGCGTGCCGACGACCGGCAGGCGGCCGACGAACTCGGGAATCAGCCCGTAGCGGATGAGGTCGCCCGGCTCCACCTGTTCGATGAGCGTGGCCGACTCCTTGACGTTCTTCTTGAGGTCCGCCTTGAACCCCAGGGTCTTCTTGCCGATGCGGCGCGCGATCTGCTTGTCCAGTCCCACGAACGCGCCGCCGACGATGAAGAGGATGTTGCTGGTGTCGATCTGGAAGAACTCCTGGTGCGGATGCTTGCGCCCGCCCTGCGGCGGCACGTTGGCCACCGTGCCTTCCAGGATCTTGAGCAGCGCCTGCTGCACGCCTTCGCCCGACACGTCGCGGGTGATCGACGGGTTCTCGTCCTTGCGGCAGATCTTGTCGACCTCGTCCACGTAGATGATGCCCTGCTGGGCCTTCTCGATATCGCCGCCGGCCGCCTGCAGCAGCTTGAGGATGATGTTCTCGACGTCCTCGCCGACGTAGCCGGCTTCGGTCAGCGTGGTGGCGTCCACGATGGTGAAGGGGACCGAGAGCAGGCGCGCCAGGGTCTGCGCCAGCAACGTCTTGCCCGTCCCCGTGGGGCCGATGAGCAGGATGTTGGACTTGGTCAGCTCCACCTCGTTGCGGCCCTTGGACTGCTTCGCAATCTCCAGGCGCTTGTAGTGGTTGTAGACGGCGACAGCCAGCTTCTTCTTGGTCTGGTCCTGGCCGATGACGTACTCGTCGAGGAATTTCTTGATTTCAACCGGGGTCGGCAGGCCCGTGCGCGGGCCGGCTTTGTCGAACTTGTTGTCGTCGGCGATGATGTCGTTGCAGACCTCGACACACTCGTCGCAGATGAACACGGTGGGTCCCGCGATCAGTTTGCGAACGTCGTTCTGGTCCTTGTTGCAGAACGAACAACGGAGGACGTCGGTCTCGCCAGCCTTCTTGGTCATGGAGCCCTTCTTCAGCTACGCCCGGTGGCTGAGGACATCATCGATAATACCGTAGTCCTTGGCCTCGGCTGCGCCGAGGATGTAATCACGATCGGTATCGTCCGCGATCTTCTTTAGCGTCTGGCCCGAGTGGTGGGCCAGAATTTCATTCAATCGCGCGCGCATGCGCAGAATTTCACGGGCGTGGATGTCGATGTCGCTCGCCTGGCCCGCCAGGCCCGACAGCCAGGGCTGGTGGATCAGGATGCGCGAGTTGGGCAGCGAGAAACGCTTGCCCTTGGCGCCGGCGGCCAGCAGCACGGCGGCCATCGACGCCGCCTGCCCGATGCAGTAGGTCTGCACGTCCTGCTTGATGAACTGCATCGTGTCGTAAATCGCCAGGCCCGCGGTGATTGAGCCGCCGGGACTGTTGACGTAGAGCAGGATGTCGCGTTCCGGGTCCTCGGCCTCGAGAAAGAGCATCTGCGCGATCACCAGGTTGGCCACCGTGTCATCGATCTGCGTGCCGATGAAGATGATTCCGTCCTTCAGCAGGCGCGAGAAGATGTCGTACGCCCGCTCGCCGCGGTTCGTCTGTTCGACGACCATCGGCACCAGTTGCGCGTTCGGTGTGCTCAACGTGCTCATTTTCACGAGACCTGCGCTTTCTCGATCAGCCATGCCACGGTCTTCTCCCGCCGGATGCCCGA
>JANLHE010000345.1 GCA_024653875.1 Acidobacteriota bacterium | reverse complement strand
CGGCGGCACACCCGCGATCTACATCGGCAGCGCCGACGTGATGGAACGCAACCTGGATCGGCGCGTGGAGGTCCTGTGCCCCATCATCGATCCCAGGATGGCGGACCACCTGCGGTCGGTGGTGCTGACGGCCTATCTGAACGACACCAGCCGCGGCCGGCTTCTCACGGCCGGCGGCACCTATGTGCGCGACCCTGACGCGCCTGAGGGCGAGGCCGTGAACGCGCAGGACCTGCTGCTGGAATGGCACGCAATGGAAGCGAAGGCGGAATGACATCACACGCTGGACACGCGGCAGTACCGCACGCCGCAACCGTGCGACAGCGGCACCAAGCCCCAATGTGAAGGCGCGCTGGATCCGACGGGCACCGCGATGGGCGCGGCGCAGGAACGCTGGCTGCTGGAGGGCCTGGATCGGTCCACCACGCGGTGGAACGTCATCCCGCAACAGATCATGATGGCGCGCGTCGATCAGGGGTCCAACACCTCTCCCCCGCGCTTTGCGATGGATCAGTGGCCCGGCTACGAGGCCGAGCGCCGGCGGCTGCTCTCGTTTCTCGACGCCCGCAAGCCGGCCAACCCGGTCGTGCTCACCGGCGACATCCACAGCAACTGGGTGAACAACCTCCACGTGGATCCCGACGACGAGCGGTCGGCGGTGGTGGCGACGGAACTTGTCGGGACGTCGATTAGCTCTGGTGGAGATGGCGGGCCCGGCGCGGGGCGGATGGCCACGCTGCAGTCACGCAACCCGTTCGTGAAGTACTACAACGGCCAGCGCGGCTACGTGTCGTGCGAGGTGACACCAGCCGCGCTGACCGCGAAGTTCCAGGGCGTGGACTACGTGACCAGGCCCGGAGCGCCGCTCGTGACCCGCGCGGCGTTTGTCATTGAAAACGGCAAAGCCGGCGCGAAGACGATCTAATAGCCGATCGACAGCAGCACGGCGTTCATGAACAGCAGCGACGTGGCCTCCGCGAACGCGCGGTAATTCGGGTCCTCGGCGAACGCGATGACGTGGCCGCGGCCGAGGGGCACGTGCATCAGGAACGCTTTCTGCTGCACCAGATCGCGCGGTTCGGGCCACATGAGGCCGGCGGCCACCACGCGATCCTTTCCGGCATAGACGCCCACGTTGGTGCCCGCATTCAGCTTGAGCGGCATGAACATCCGCGACCCTTCCATCACCACCTGAATCTCGTCGTCGAGGCCGGCCGAGAGCCAGTGCTCCTTGTCGAGCTTCACGCGCAGGATGGCGCCGGCGGTGCCGTCGGGCGAGCCTTTCTCCGGCTTAATCGCCTCGTCATAGCTGAACTTGTCGATGTCGATCTTCGGCGGCGTCTTCTTGTCGTCGGCCGCGCCGGCCGCCGAGCCATCGCGCTGCAGCAGGTGCGTTGGCAGCAGGCCCGCGCGCTCGCTGGTGGCCCAGCGCGACGCTTCGCCCATCGTGATCACCGTGCCTCCGCGCTGCAGCCAGTCCTTCAGCCGGCGCATCTGGTCGTCGTTGAAGTTGTACGAGCCTGACGGCAGCACCAGGACGTCGTAGTTGGCGAGGTCGATGCGGCCGAGCGAGCCGGTGCGCACGGTGGTCACCGGCTGGCGGAAACGCTGCTCCAGCGTATACCGGGTCCACCCGGCCGACAGGCTGGAGGTTGGCGTATCCCACGCCATGAGCACCCGCGGCGCCTTGAGCGCGGCCACCTCGTTGCTGCCCAGCGAGACGCCGCTGTCCACGAATGCCGAATCAATCGGCGTGATGGCGAGGCCGTACTTCGCGGCCGCCGCGCCCAGTCGCGCCGCCAGATCGACCGCGTTTTCCTGCACGCGCATGAACATCGAACCGGCCGGGAACGCCCGCCCGGCAATGGTGAACGGCCGTGGAATGTTGCGCATGCGTACGCCGGCCTGCAGCAGTTCCACCGCCGCTTCGGCCGACACCAGGCCCCACGGCATGATGTAGCCGACCTTGGCGGCCGCAAGCGGCGCGCCCGCGGCCGGCGGGGCGTCCGCGCGGCCGATCACCGTCGCCCGGGCCGTCACGGCGGCGGTCGACGGCACCACGTCGAGGTCGTACATCATCGCCAGGCTCCAGGCCGTGACGTCGTAGATCTGATCGCCAAGGCCGCGCTTGCGACGCCGGTCCTGTTCCTTGAGAAACACCTCATCCATCACGATCGACGGATCAAACAAGTTGCGGACGAGGCGGCCGGCCGGCTGCGCCAGCGACACGATCAACGACCCGGCGGGCAACGTGCGCGTGCCGACGCGGACAGGCTCGTCCGCGCGGCGGACCTCGATGCCCTGTGCGGCCAGCCGCTTCGCCAGATGCATCGCCCGGGCCGGGTCTGTGCCCGCGTCGACCAGGTATTCCTTCGGGCCGCTGTCGGCCAGGGCCACCGCGCTGCGCCGGTACTCCAGGAAGTCGCGCAACATCGCCTCCCGGTTGCGCGCGGCCGTGATCGCGGTGGTGATCGCCGAGGTGAAGTGGCGCATGACGCCGTCGCGGTAGGTCAACACGTCGCCGTCGCTGCGGCGGAACCGCAGGCCCCGCGCGGACGCCATTTCATAGGTCATGCCGACGGCGCCGTGGAAGACCGGCCACGAGTCGCCGTACCCGGGGTAGAACGCGTCGAACACTTCGCGGATGAAATACGCAAACCCGCGGCCGTCGAACACCTCGCCGTTGGCGCGGCCGAAGGCGGTGAGCCACTTCTGCTGGGCCTGCGTGATCAGCGGGTTGACGGGATCGGCCGGCGGCGCAAAGTAGTACGCCGCGTCGCCGCTCTGCTCGTGCAGGTCCACGACGACCTGCGGAAAGAAGTCGAGCATGATGTTGACCCGGCCGCGGGTTTCCGGCTGCGACATCGCGAACCAGTCGCGGTTCATGTCGAACAGATAGTGATTGGCGCGGCCACCGGGCCACGGCTCGTCGTGTTCAAGCGACGCCGGCTCCGCATCGGGCACGCCCGCCGCGCGCCCCTGCTGATTGCTCGCCACGAAGCGCGCGCGGCCATCCGGATTCTGCAGCGGATCGATCAGGACCAGCGACTCGCGGAGCACCGTGTCCACGCCGGCGTCACCCTGGGCGGCCAGCAGATGGTAGGCCTCGGCCAACGCCGCGTCAGACGAGGAAATCTCGTTGCCGTGGACCGCGTGCATCAGCCAGGTCACCACGGGAAGCTCGGCAATCAGCCGGTCCAACTCGGGCTGCGCCACGCCGCGGGGATCGGCCAGGCGCTTGAGGCCCTGCTTCACCGCATCGAGCTGCGCCAGGCGCCGGGGCGCGCCCACCACAAGCACGTGCAGCGGCCGCTTCTCCCACGTCCGCGCGTACTCGATGAGCCGCGTCCGATCGGGCGCCGCCTGGTTCAGGGCGCGGAGGTAGGTGGTGATGCCCTCCGGCGACGTGATCTCCTCGCCGAAGTCCCACCCGAGCACCGCCTTGAGCGTGGGGAT
>JANLHE010000344.1 GCA_024653875.1 Acidobacteriota bacterium | reverse complement strand
CTGAGCGTCCAGCGGAAGTCCACGCGCGGGTCGAGGCGCGAGAGTCGCGGGCCGCCGGTCAGTGCGTTGTTGTCCCAGTACTCGCCCCACAGGCCCGGCTGCGTCTTGCCATCCCGGGTCACCGCGAAGTATTCCGCGGGAACCACGACCAGGTCACGGATCACCCGGCCGGGGCCGTCGGCATGCCGCACCGTCACCCCGGCGCCGGCGCGCTGCCTGATGCCGTCGAGAATGGAGACCGGCGCGATCCCTGGGCCGCTGTAGCCCCCCAATCGCGCTTCGACCGCGTCCGTCCCGATCACGGCGATCGCGCGCGCGCTCGCGCCGAGCGGCAGCGTCTGCCGTTCGTTTCTCAGCAGCACGAGTGACGCACGCGCGGCCTCGCGCGCCAGCGCCCGATGCGCCTCGGACCCGTTCGCCAGCGCGGCCGCGTCCACGTCCACGTACGGCCGCTCGAACAGGCCGAGTTCGAACTTCGCGCGAAGCACGCGGGTCACCGCCGCGTTGATCACGTTTTCGGCGATGAGGCCTTTCTGGAACGCTTCAAGATACGGGCGCTGCTGGCCATACGACGACTGGAACACCACGTCGAGTCCCGCCTCGAACGCGTCCTTGGTGGCCGTCGGAGTATTGGGCTCCGTCATGTGCAGCACCGTGGCGCCGCCGGTGGCGGAGGCATCGGAGATGACGATTCCGGCAAAGCCCCACTCCCTTTTCAGGATGCCGTTCAGCAGGCGCGCGTTCTGCGTGGCGGGCGATCCGTCAACCGAGTTGTACGCGGTCATCACGGATCGAGCGCCAGCCTCCCTCACCGCCACTTCAAACGGCGGAAAGTACCGCTCGGCAAGCTGCCGTTCGCTATGGTCAATCGGATAGCTGTCGCGGCCGCCCTCGCCGACGTTGGCCACGAAGTGCTTCGGCGTGGTGATGATGCCGGCGCGCTCGAACGCCTCGATGAAGGCCCGGCCCATCTCGGCTGACAAGTACGGATCCTCGCCGTACGTTTCCTCCACCCGTCCCCACCGCACGTCGTCGGCGATATTGATCACGGGCGAGAGGACCTGTCGAATTCCCCGGCTGACGGTCTCGAGAGCGGCAGCCGCGGACACCTGCCGCATCAGGGCCGCATCCCAGGTGGCCGCCAGACCGATCGCCTGCGGGAACGCGATCGCGCCCTCGCGCGCGAGGCCGTGGAGCGCCTCTTCAAACGGGATGATCGGAATGCCGAGGCGCGTTTGTTCCACGAAGTAGCGCTGAATCGTGTTGATCCGCTCCGCGTGGGCGCGGGCTGCCGCGCGGCCGGTGGCGCCGCCCGTCGAAATCTGCAGGCCGAAGATCCCCTTCGAGTAGTCGTGCGCCGGATCGTCGAGGCTGCCGGGGATCATGAACGCCTGCCAGAACTTCTCCTCCAGCGTCATGCGGGCCAGCAGGTCCTGCACGCGGGCGTCGATCGGCGCTGTCGCGTTCTTGTACGGCGGCGTGGACACCTGGCCGGCGGGCAAGCCTGCGACAAAGGCGGCGAGGGTGAGCAGCAATGTGGCGCGCATGAAATCCTGGGGAATTAGGCAGGGGGATAAACGTTGACGCGCACACTTGGATTGGCGGATCCGGCGGTCTCTTCCACGGTCACTCGCACACGCTGGACGACTGTGGGAACAGTGACACGATCGATCTTCGCGAAGCCCACAGTGGTGCCGCGCGAAAGTTCGATCCACTGTGCCCCGTCGAAGCCTTCTGTCTTGTACCGTGCGACGTGTTGTCCGCGCGCGATGGCTTCGTTCAGGCGAATCAATGCCACGGGCGACGGGCGCGTCAGAGTCACCTCCCTGACCCGGCCGGCCAGCGAGACGGTCTCGCGGTTCACCGCCACCGCCGCGAACCACCCGCGCAACAGCTCGTGCATCCCGTTCAGCCGCGCGATGTCCGTGTCGTGGAGCAAACCCTCCGGCGTGGGCGGCACGTTGAGCAGCAACTTCGAGTTGCGCCCCACCGATCGCAGATAAAGGTTCGCCAGTTGCTCCGCGGTCTTCACCCGGCCGTCCTCGGCTGGGTGATAGAACCATCCGGGTCGAATCGATGTGTCCGATTCGGCGGGCCGCCAGACCGTGCCATCGCGATCGCCATGCTGCAGCGCGTCGATGATGCCAGGCCCGCTGACGCCTGGCGCCGGCACCTTTGCCGGATCCACCGTTGACCAGTTCGGATCCCCCGCCACGCCGCTTTCGTTGCCACCCCATCGCACGTCGGGGCCGGCGTCGGAAAACACCACGGCGTCGGGCTGCATCCGTTTCACGGCCGCCCACACGCGCGGCCAGTCGTAGACCTGCCGCCGGCCGTTCGGCCCTTCGCCGTTCGCGCCGTCGAACCACACCTCTGCCAGCGGCCCGTAGTTGGACAGCAGCTCCGTGAGTTGCGCGATGTAGACGTCGTTATACCGATCGGAGTCGCCGTACGTGGGGTGATTGCGATCCCACGGCGACAGGTACAGCCCCGGCCTCAGACCTTCTGCCCGACAGGCATCCACGAACTCCCGCACAACATCGCCGGCGCCGGCGCGGAACGGACTCGCGGCGACCGAGTGCGTCGTCGTACGCGTGGGCCACAGGCAGAACCCGTCGTGGTGCTTGGCAGTCAGGATCATGGCGCGGAAGCCGGCGTGCTTCGCCGCGCGCGCCCATTGGCGGGCATCGAGTCTCGACGGCGCAAAGCTGGACGGCAGCTCCTTGCCGTCACCCCACTCGCGATCGCTGAAGGTGTTGACGCCGAAGTGGATGAACATCGCGAGTTCGTCACGCTGCCACGCCAGTTGGGCGGCCGTCGGCCGCGGTCGCCCAGCCTGCCACCACGCCGCGGCGTCAGACGGCAGGCACGCGGCGGCGCCGGCAAGGGCGGACGTTTCAAGAAAGTGGCGGCGGGTGAAGGTCACCGCCGCCATTCTAGAGCCAATGGAGGTCCCGGGCTTCAGCCCGGGACACGCGGCCGTCAACGGCCCCGGGCTGGATTTGTCCTGTACCGGTCAAAAAAAATCGGTATCATGCGAAACGTGAGTACGACGACCCGCACACAGACCAGCCGGCGCCAGGGCGATCCATGGACGATCACCGACGCCGCCGAACTTTATGACATTGGCCGCTGGGGACAGGGCTACTTCTCCGTCGGCGCCAATGGTCATGTGCTGGCCCACGTCACCAAGGAGCCGGATCGCTCGATCGACCTCAAGCAGTTGGTCGATCACCTGCAGTTGCGCGGCATCGGTCTCCCGATTCTGATCCGGTTCCGCGACATCCTTCGCCATCGGCTCAAGGACATTTACGACGCCTTCCAGGCCGCCATCGCCCAGCACCAGTACAACGGCAAGTACGTGTGCGTCTATCCAATCAAGGTCAACCAGCAGCGGCAGGTGGTGGAGGAAGTCCTCGAGTTCGGCCGCGAGTACGGGTTCGGCATCGAGGCCGGCTCCAAGCCGGAACTGCTCGCCGTGGTTGCGATGACCACCAACGACACACCGATCATCTGCAACGGGTTCAAGGACGCCGAGTTCATCGAGATGGCCATGCTGGCGCTCAAGATGGGCCGCAAGATCATCCCGGTGGTCGAGAAGTACACCGAGCTGGGCCTGGTGCTGGAGTACGCCAAGAAGGTCGGCGTGCGCCCGCAAATCGGCATGCGCGTCAAACTCGCGGCGCGCGGCGGCGGCCGCTGGCAGTCGTCGGGCGGGTACCGGTCCAAGTTCGGCCTCACGGTGGCCGAGGTCCGCAAGGGCCTGCAGGAACTGAAGGCGCAGGGCATGGAAGACTGCTTCAAGCTTCTGCACTTCCATCTGGGCAGCCAGATCCCCAACATCCGCATCGTCAAGGGCGCGCTGAACGAGGCCGCGCGCATCTACACGGAACTGGTCAAGGACGGCGCGGGCCTGGAAGTGATCGACGTGGGCGGCGGCCTGGGCGTGGACTACGACGGATCGCAGACGAATTTCGAGTCGAGCGTGAACTACACGCTGCAGGAATACGCGAACGACGTCGTCTACCACATCCAGACGGTGTGCGATGACGCCGGGGTGGCCCATCCGACGATCGTGTCCGAGAGCGGCCGCGCCGTGGTGGCGTATCACAGCATGCTGGTGTTCAACGTGCTGGGCGTCTCAGGGTTTGGCGACGATGAGATTCCCGCCAACGGCAACGGCGACGAACTGGAACAGCCGCTGATCGACCTGAAGGAGACCTACCAGAACCTGACGGCGCGCAACGCGCTTGAGAGCTACCACGACGCGCAGCAGGCGCTGGACATGGCGCTCAATCTGTTCAACGGCGGGTACCTGCCGCTGGCCCAGCGCTGCCAGGCCGAGACGTTGTACTGGGCGATTTGCAGCAAGCTCCGCAAGCTCACGCAGCAGATGGATGATGTGCCGGAAGATCTGCAGTCGCTGGACGACACGCTGGCCGACACGTACTTCTGCAACTTTTCGCTGTTCCAGTCCATCCCGGACTCCTGGGCGATCAAGCAGTTGTTCCCGGTGATGCCGATTCACCGGCTCAACGAGCCTCCCACGCGCGAGGCCGTGCTGGGCGACATCACGTGCGACTCCGACGGCAAGATCGATCAGTTCATCGATCGGCGCGACGTGCGGCGCACGCTGCCGCTGCACCCATTCACCGGCGATCCGTACTACCTCGGCGTGTTCCTGGTGGGGGCGTATCAGGAAATCCTCGGCGACCTGCACAATCTCTTTGGCGACACCCACGCCGTGCACGTGAGCCTGGACGCGACGTGCAGCGTGGTGCTCGAGTCGGTCATCAAGGGTGACACCGTCCGGGAGGTCCTGGACTACGTGGAGTTTGACGCCGACACGCTGCTTCGCAAGCTCCGCGAATCCGTGGAAGTGTCGGTGCGAGAAGGCCGGCTGAACTTTGAGGAGTCAGGCCGCCTGCTCCGGTTCTATGAAGACGGACTCCACGGTTATACCTATCTCGAAGACCCGAACGAATAGTCCGGAGGTCCCGGGCTTCAGCCCTGGACGCCACGCACGGGCTAAAGCCCGTGCGCTCCGTACAGCGCTTGTTGCCACGCTGCTGTGCGCCGCCTGGGCCGCCGTCGCCTGCCTCGCACAGGCTCCTCGCCCGATCCTGATCCTGGTCTCGCTGGATGGCTGGCGGCACGACTACCTCGATCGGGCGAAGACGCCGCGTCTGAACGCGCTGGCCGCGGCGGGCGTGCGATCCGAGGGCCTGATCCCGTCGTTCCCCTCCAAGACCTTTCCCAATCACTACACGATTGTCACCGGCCTGTACCCGGAGCACCACGGCATCGTGTCGAACAACATGATCGACGCGACCATCGGGGAGCGGTTCTCGATGTCGTCGCCAACGGCCAAGGACAGCCGGTGGTGGGGCGGCGAGCCGTTGTGGGTGACGGCCCAGAAGCAGAGGCTTCTGGCAGCATCGATGTTCTGGCCTGGCAGCGAGGTGGAGATCGGCGGCATCCGGCCGGTGCACTGGAAACCGTTTGACGACGACTTTCCCAACCGGCAGCGGGTGCAGCAGGTGCTGGACTGGCTGTCGCTTCCGGAACGCGAACGTCCATCGTTCATCACGCTGTACTTCAGCGACGTGGATACCGCCGGCCACACCTTCGGCCCGGAATCACCGGAGGTGCTCGACGCTGCCGCCAGGCTTGACGCGGAGATTGGCGCGCTGGTTGATGGCGTGAACGCGATGGGCGCGCTGGCCGGCCGGGTGCACTACGTCATCGTGTCGGACCACGGCATGTCCCAGAACTCCCCGGAGCGCGTCATCGTCCTGGACGATTACATCGACACGAAGACCGTGGACATGATCGACACCTCACCGGTGGCCGGCTTCTGGCCGCGGTCGGGAACCGCCGAGGACATCTATCGGGCGCTCAAGGACAAGCACCCGTCGTTCGCCGTGTACCGGCGGGCGGAGGTGCCGGCGCACCTGCACTACAACTCGAATGCGCGCATCCCGCCTGTCGTTGGCATTGCGGCGGACGGCTGGGCGGTTGGCAGCAAGACGGTGACCGATCAATGGCAGTCGGGAACCCGGCGACTGGGTGGCAACCACGGCTACGACCCCAGCCTCCGCTCGATGCACGGGCTGTTC
>JANLHE010000343.1 GCA_024653875.1 Acidobacteriota bacterium | reverse complement strand
CCGGAGCGGCTCGCCTCGCGGCTGGCGGCGATCGACGGCGTCGAGGTCGTCGACACGCGGGTGCTGGTCAGCGTGACCCTCGACATTCCCGGCATGGATGAACCCGCCTCGGGCCTGCTGATCTCGATCCCATCCGGGGAACGGCCGCGGCTCAACGACGTGTTCCTTCGTCGCGGCACCTGGCCGGACGCCAGCCGCCCGGAAGAGATTCTGGCGAGCGAGGCGTTCTGCACGGCGCACGGCTTTGAGCCGGGCGCCGAATTGACCGCCATCATCAACGGCCACCGGCGCCGTCTCCGCATCGTCGGCATCGCGCTGTCCCCTGAGTACGTGTACTCGATTCCACCCGGAGAGATGATCCCGGACGACCGCCGGTACGGTGTGTTCTGGATGCAGCGGCAGCCGCTGGCGGCCGCGTACAACATGGAAGGCGGCTTCAATCACGTATCGCTGCGTCTTGCGGCCGGCGCGTCCGAGCCGGATGTGCTGACATCGGTTGACCGCCTCCTCGAGCCGTACGGCGGACTCGGCGCGGTGCCGCGGGCGCGCCAGTTTTCCGCGTGGATGCTCGAGAACGAACTCGTCCAGCTTCAAACGTTCGGGTTCTTCATTCCCCTCATCTTCCTGTCGGTCGCCGCGTTTGTGTTGAACGTGGCGCTGGCCCGCGCGCTCGCGCTGCAACGAGGGCAGATCGCGGCGCTCAAGGCGCTGGGGTATTCCAATCGTCAACTGGGCTGGCACTACCTCAAGTGGGCCCTGGCAATCTCGGCCCTCGGTTCCGCGGTGGGCGTGGCGGCGGGCGCGTGGCTGGGGTCGCAGATGATCGAGCTCTACAACCAGTACTTCCGGTTCCCGTCGCTCGACTTCGGCCTCTCGGCCGGCGTGGCCGGCGGCGCGGTGCTCTTCAGCCTGCTGTCCGCCGCGCTGGGCGCGCGCTCGGCGGTGGCGCGCGCGGTGCGGGTGCCGCCGGCGGAAGCGATGCGGCCCGACGCGCCGGCGCACTATCGGCGCAGCGTGCTTGAGCGGATCGGCCTGGCCCGGCACCTGCGCCCGACCACGCGAATGGTCTTCCGATCGCTGGAACGGCAGCCGCTCCGGACCGCGGCGTCGATCCTCGGCATTGCACTGGCGGGCGCCGTGCTCTTTGTCGGTTTCGTTTTCATCGATGCGATCACGGCGCTCATCGACACGGAGTTTCACGTGCGGCTGCGGCAGGACGTGACCGTCGGCTTCGTGGAGCCGCGGTCCTCTCACGCGCTGCATGAACTGGCGCGGATGCCCGGCGTCCTGCGCGTCGAGTCCCAGCGAACCGTCCCCGCCCGCCTGCGCGCGGGCCATCGCGTTCGCACCGTCGCGCTCACCGGCCTGCCGCCGGAGACGACACTGAACCGGGTGACGGACCTGCGCGGCCGGGCCCAGGCGCTGCCGACTCACGGGCTGCTGCTCTCGAAGATGCTGGCGCAGGTGCTGGACGTTGCCCCCGGCGACACCGTGCGTGTCGAGGTCCTTGAGGGCGCGCGGCCCACCTCGACCCTGGAGGTCAGTGACGTGGTGGACGATGCCATGGGCCTCCAGGCCTACATGCCGCTGGAGGCCCTGCATCGGGTGATGCGTGAGGGCAACGTGGTGTCGGGCGCCTTCCTGCAGGTGGACCCGGTACGGCTGGCCGAGCTGCACACCCGGTTGAAACTGGTGCCGGCCGTGGCCGGGGTCGCGCTCACCGACGCCATGCGCCGGAGCTTCCGGGAGACGATGGCGGAGAACCTCAACCTCCAGATCTTCATCAACGTGATCTTCGCGGGAATCATCGCGTTCGGCGTGGTGTACAACGCCGCCCGCATTTCCCTGTCGGAGCGGAGCCGCGAGCTCGCGAGCCTGCGGGTCCTCGGCTTCAGGCGGCAGGAAATTTCGTCAATCCTGCTCGGCGAGCTGGCGGTGCTGACGGTGGTGTCCCTGCCGCTGGGCAGTCTCATCGGGTACGTGTTGAGCCGGATCATTGTCGAGAGCTTCACCAGCGAAGTGTTCCGGATTCCGCTGGTGGTGAACGCGAGTACGATGGCGTGGGGCTGGCTGGTGGTGACGGCCGCCGCCGTGTTCTCTGGGTTGGTCGTGCGCCGGCGGCTGGATGCGCTGGATCTGGTCGCGGTGCTCAAGGCGCGGGAGTGAGGACAAGCATGCGACGCTGGTCACGATTCGCGTGGTGGGGGCTCGTGGTGGCGGCGGTGGCCGTCGTGCTGGCGGTTGCGCTGTGGCCGCAGACCGTGCCTGTGGACAGCGCCGCGGTCGTCCGCGCGCCGATGATCGTCACGATTGACGAGGAAGGCGAAACGCGAATCCGCCGACGCTTCGTGGTGTCGGCGCCGCTCTCCGGACGGCTCCAGCGAATCGAACTCGAGCCGGGCGACCGTGTCACGCGCGGCACGACCGTGGTCGCGCGGGTGCAGGCCGAAGCCCCTCCCCTGCTCGACGCGCGGAGCCGCGCCGAGGCCGTCGCCGCGCGGGACGCCGCCCAGGCCTCGGTGGGCCGCGCGCGCGCCGAAGCGCAGCGCGCCGTGAACGCGTTGAATCTGGCCCGGCGCGAACTGGATCGTGAGCGCGAACTCGACAAGGGCGGACTGACGACACGCCAGGCCGTCGAACAACGGGAGGCCGACGTGCGCGCCGCTGAAGACGCCGTGCGCGCGGCGAACTTCGCCGTCGGCACCGCCACGTCCGAAGTGCAGCGCGCGGACGCGCGCCTGCAGCCCGATCGCCTCGACGCGGGCGGACGCGTCCTGAACGTGGTCGCGCCCATCGACGGCGTGGTGCTCAGGCGGTTGCGTGAGAGCGCGTCGGTGGTTCCTGCCGGCGAACCCCTGGTGGAAATCGGCGATCCGCAGGACCTGGAGATCGTCTCCGACCTCCTCTCCACCGACGCCGTCCAGGTGAAGGCCGGCGCCGTCGTGCGCCTCGAACAATGGGGAGGCGATCGCACGCTGCAGGCGCGCGTACGCCGCGTGGAGCCCTCCGGCTTCATGAAGATTTCGGCGCTGGGCGTCGAGGAGCAGCGCGTCAACGTGCTGATTGATTTTGACGACGCCGGCAGTGCGGCCGCCACGCTGGGCGACGGTTATCGCGCGGAGGTGCGCATCGTCACCTGGCAGGCAGACGATGTCGTGCAGGTGCCGGTGAGCGCGCTCTTCCGGCAGCGGGACGCCTGGGCGGTGTACGTCATGACGCCGGACGGCCGCGTCCGCTTGACCCCGGTGACCATCGGGCACCGCAACGCGCAAATGGCGGAGGCACTCTCAGGCGTGTCACCCGGGGACGTGGTCGTGGCGCATCCGCCCGACACGCTGTCGGATGGCGCGCGGGCGCGCGCGCGCTCGGACCGCTGACCGATCGTTTGACAGCCTTCGGGCAGAGGCGCAGACTGGCAGTGTACGACCTTCTGAAGGAGGGTCTCCCATGACCGTCTTGCTTCGCAAGTCCATGGTGGCGCTCGCCGGCGTCGTCATCGTCATCAGCGTCGCCGCGCGCCAACCTGTTGCTCAGTCTTCCGCTCCCGCCACTTCAGCACCCGCACCTGTCGTTGATAACGGGGACTACGTTGGCGCGGACGCCTGCAAGGTCTGCCACGAGAAGCACTACGAGGCGTGGGCCGCAACAAAACACAGCAGGGCGTTCAGCAAGCTCCAGGCGTCAGAGCGCGAGGGCAGCGCCTGCATCAGGTGCCACGTCACCGGAACGGACGCGATGATTGCCGCGCAGGGCGCCACGCCGAGTTTTCCCAACGTGCAATGCGAGGGATGCCACGGTCCTGGCGCGGCGCACATCGAGGCGGCAAAGACGGGGGATACGGTCACCGATCGGCCAAAGCCCACCACGGAAGCCACGTGCACGCGGTGTCATAACGACACCAGCCCCCGCTACAAGCCGTTCTTTTACTCAGCAATGAAGGGGTTGTCGCACCAGGTGAAGTAGCGGCGGAACGCCGGCTGAGCCGTGGTAGCCTTATGCACACTCGTGCATACCAAACTTGAATTTGGCGCCCCTGCCGTTCTGAAACTCGCCATCGATCGTCGCGTCCAGGCGATGATGGGCGGTCGCCGGACGGTCGACAGTCCACTCATGTACGCCAAGGCCGCCGGACTGATCGGCACGGCCATCGTGTCCTACATGTTCCTTGTCTTTCAGGCGCAGTCGCCGCTGGGCGTGGCGATCTCTGCCACCCTGCTGGCGCTGGCGCTCGTGGGCATCGGGTTCAACGTGCAGCACGACGGGAACCACGGCACGTTCTCGCGGCGGCCGTGGGTGAACCGCCTCGCGGGGCTCACGCTCGATTTGATGGGGGCGAGTTCGTACTTCTGGGGCGACAAGCACAACCACAACCATCACGTCTACACGAACATCCCGGACGAGGATGCCGACATTGATCTGGGTCCCCTGGCGCGCATGAGCCCGGGGCAGCCGTGGCACTGGTGGCATCGGTATCAGCACATCTACCTGTGGATGCTCTATTCCCTGGTGCACCTCCGGTATCTGTGGAGCGACCTGCAGCGCCTGGCCCTTGGCAAGAACGACGGCCTCACCGTCGGATATCCCAAAGGCGCCGACATGGCGTGGTTGCTCGGGTGCAAGGCGTTCTTCCTGACGGTGGCGTTCGTGATTCCCCTCAGCCTGCACCCGGTTGGCGTGGTGCTGGGCACGTACGTCTACGTGTCCATGACGATGGGCGTGATCTTCAGCGTCGTGTTCCAGATGGCGCACTCGGTCGACGTGGTCCTGCACCCGGCGACCCACGATGACGCCAACCGGCCGGAGTGGGTGGTGCACCAGATTGAAACCACGGCCAACTTTGCCGTGAACAGCCGCGTGGCAACCTTCCTGCTCGGCGGGTTGAACTTCCAGCGCGAGCACCATCTGTACCCGCGCATCGCCCACGCGTACTATCCGGCAATTTCGCGCGTGGTGCTCGAGGTGTGCAAGGAGCACGGGGTGCCCTGTCGCGAGAACGCGACCCTGATCGACGGGATCCGGTCGCACCATCGCTACATTCGTTCCATGGGCCTCAAGCCCGACGCCATGCCGGACGCGGTTCCGCAGAGGGCGTAATATCAGGGAGTGCCGGTTCGCACTCGCGCGTCAGGGCGCCGAACGCTTCGCCTTCGGCTGAATACGGTCCTGCTGCAGTGGTTCCTCCTCTTCATTCTCTTCACGGGCGCCGTCTGGATCGTGGCCCTGCCCAGCATCCGGCGAAGCCTGATCGACGATCGCCTGGTGCTGGCCCGCACCATCGCGCAGTCGCTCGACGGCACGATTTCCACCGCCATTCAGGACCTGGGACGGCTCGCGGCTGACCTTCCGGCCGCCCCGGACGAGATGGTCCCGCATCTGCGCGCCTTCCGGTTCCGATCGCCATTTCACCAGGCAACCTACGTGCTCGACAGCCAGCATGCGCTTCTTGCCGCGGACCCGGATACCGTGCGGCCGCTTCCGGCCTCCTGGCTCGGCTACCACGAGGCTGTCACGCCTCTGGTGCGCAAGCCTGGCGACGAACAGCGGCCCGTGCTGGCCCTGGTGCACCCCTTCACCCGGCAGAGCGGGCAGTTCTATCTGGTCTCGGAGATGAATCCCCTGAACTCGATCCTCAATCCGTTCCTCAAGGAACTGGATCTGGATCGCAGCATGCGCGTCGTGGTCATCGACGCCAACGGCTCGGTGGTGGCCTCGCCCGATCCCACCGAGTTGCTGCAGACGCTGCCTGACGCCGGAACCTACGCCGATCGGATCCGGGCGCACCGGCCGCTGATCACCGAAGACCAGCCGGTCGTGTTCGCGCCGGCGCAGGCCGTGTTGCCCTCGCTCAGCGTGATGGCGCCCATGCGGTTCGCCGCCTGGGGCGTGGTGCTCCAGCAGCCAAACGCCACGGCCTTCACCGGCGTGAACACGACGAACCGCGGCCTGCTGCTGAGCGGGCTGGCGCTGGCGTTGATCGGCGTGCTCCTGGCGCGCACCCTGTCGCGCTCGGTCGTGTCCCCGATCCGTCAACTGTCACGGCAAGCCACCGCGATGCGCGCAGGCGATCTCTCCTCGCCGATCGCTGTGTCCGGCGACGTCGAGGTGGAGGTCCTCGCCCAGACGCTGGACGACGCGCGGGCGCGGTTGGGCGCGACGCTCGAGGAGCTGCAGGTCTTCAATCAGCGTCTCGAGGAACAGGTGGCCGCCAGAACCGCGGTCATCGTGCAGCAGGACGAACAGCGGAAGATCCTGGTCCGGCGG
>JANLHE010000342.1 GCA_024653875.1 Acidobacteriota bacterium | reverse complement strand
GAGAAGCGCAACGTGCCCCCGGGGCAGCACGGCCGTTCGCGGCGCGCGAAGGTGGCCGGCTACGGCATCCAGTTGCGCGAGAAGCAGAAGGTCAAGCGCACGTACGGCGTGCTCGAGAACCAGTTCCGCCGGTACTTCGAGGCCGCCGATCGCCAGAAGGGCATCACGGGCCAGTTGCTGCTCCAGTCGCTGGAGCGCCGCCTCGACAACGTGATCTACCGTGTCGGATTCGCGACTTCGCGCGCGCAGGCGCGCCAGCTCGTGCGCCACGGCCACTTCACGGTCAACGGCAAGAAGGTGGACATCCCGTCCTACGCCGTCCGCCAGGGCGACACGGTCGCCGTGCGGCAGGGCAGCGTGGAGAACGCGTCCATCAAGCACGCGATGGAAGAGGTCAAGGGACGCGGCATTCCCGAGTGGCTGACACTCGAGGTGTCCGGCCAGTCGGCCAGGATTTCGTCACTGCCCACGCGCGAGCAGATCAACCTGCCCGTGCAGGAGCAGTTGATTGTTGAGTTGTATTCGAAGTAGCGAACGTAGCGCACGATGCGCCAGTCGCCGGCCCGCAGCTCTTCAGACCTGCGGCGTGAGGCCGGTGACATTACCGCAGGTCTGAACCGCCCGGAAGGGCAGTTGGCGAAAGGATGACGAGTATGTTGTGGAAAGGTTTTCAGCGGCCCAAGCGGCTGGATTTTGAACGCGAGACACTGACGGACCGGTTCGGCCGGTTCACCGCGCAGCCGTTCGAGCGTGGCTTCGGCACGACCGTGGGTAACGCCATGCGCCGCGTGCTGTTGTCCTCCATCGAAGGTGCGGCCGTGACCGCCGTCAAGATTGAAGGCGTGCTGCACGAGTTCTCGCCGATCCAGGGCGTGGTGGAAGACGCCACGGACCTGATCCTCAACCTGAAGCAGATCCCGCTCAAGGTCTACACCGATCAGCCGAAGACGCTGACCGTGCGCGTGACCAAGGCCGGGGAAGTGCGCGCCAAGGACATCCAGGTGGACGCCGACGTCGAGATCCTGGAGCCGGAAGCCCACATCGCCACGGTGAGCGAGGGCGGCAAGCTCGAGATGGAGCTGCGCATCCGTCGCGGTCGCGGCTACATTTCGGCCGACAAGAACTTCGACGAGGACCTCGGCATCGGCTGGATCCCCATCGACTCCGTGCACTCGCCGGTCAAGAAGGTCAACTACGTGGTGGAAGCCGCGCGCGTGGGCCAGACGACCGACTACGACAAGCTGACCCTGGAAGTGTGGTCCAACGGCGCCGTCACCCCGCGTGACGCCGTGTCGCTGGCCGCCAAGCTGATCCGCGACCACTTTACGATCTTCGTGAGCCTGGAAGACGCCGGCGAGTCGGCGTTTGACGCCTCGGGCGACGCGCCGCTGGCGTCGGGCAACGAGCACCTCGACAAGAGCGTCGAGGAACTGGAGTTGTCCGTGCGTTCGTACAACTGCCTGAAGAACGCGAACATCCGGACGATTCGCGAACTCGTGCAGAAGAGCGAAGGCGAGATGCTCAAGACCAAGAACTTCGGGCGCAAGTCGCTCAACGAAATCAAGGAAATCCTCACCACGATGGGCCTGAGCCTCGGCATGCGCCTGGATCAGTCCGCGGCCGGTGAGTAAGACCGGATAGTCAGGAACGGAACTTATGCGTCATCGAGTAGCACATCGAAAGCTCGGTCGGGTCACGGAACACCGGATTGCCATGCTCCGGAACCAGGCCTCGGACCTCATCAAGTACGGCCGCATCAAGACGACGGTCGCGAAGGGCAAGGAACTGCGCCCGTTCGTGGAACGGCTGATCACGCTGGCCAAGCGCAGCCTCGGCGACGCGCCGAGCTCGCCGAAGGGCGTGACGGCGCGCCGCGCGGTGGCCGTCGACATCGTCGACAAGGGTGTCGTGAAGATCCTGTTCAACGACATCGCGCCGCGGTACGCGGATCGCAAGGGCGGCTACACGCGCCTGCTGCGCGCCGGCTACCGTCGCGGGGACAGTGCCGAGATCGCGGAAATCGAACTGCTCGGCAGCGAATACGATCCGAACGCCGAAACCAAGGCCCCGAAAGAGGCTGAAGGCGATGCGCCCAAGACCAAGAAGACGGTCGGCGGACGCATTCGCCAGGCCCTGGGCGGCCGCGCGAAGGCGGAGTCCGGCGCGCCGAAGGTGGACAAGACCGCCAAGGGCGGCAAGCGCGTCACCACGCCGCGCAAGGCCGGCGG
>JANLHE010000341.1 GCA_024653875.1 Acidobacteriota bacterium | reverse complement strand
ACCTGGCGGACTCGCACCCGTTCTTCGAGGGCGCCGGGTGCATCGAGTGCGGCGGCACCGGCTTCAAGGGCCGGACGGCCATCTGCGAGCTGATGGATTTGAGCGACCGCATCCGTGACATGATCCTCGAGCGCCGGCCCACCTCGGAGATCAAGCGGGCCGCGCGGGACGAGGGCATGCGCTTCCTGCGCGAGTGCGCGGTCGTGCGCGTCATGGATGGAGATACCACGTTGCGCGAAATCAACAAGGTGACGTTCGTCGAATGACGGCCCGCCGCTCCTCGTCCCCCCTGTCGGCGCTGCCGCCGTCGGCCGCGATTGAGATCGCAGCCGGCCGCGTCACCGTCGCGGAAATCGGCACGGGGCCCGAGGGCCTCGTCGTCACCGGGTTCGCGTCGGAACCGCTGCCGGACGAGGCCGTGACGCCGTCATTGACGGGCACCAACATCGCGGACCCGGCCGTCGTCACGGCCGCCCTGAGGCGCGCGTGCGAGAAGGCGGGCATACGGCCCCCGAAGCGCGCCGCGCTGGTGGTGCCGGACACGGCGGCCCGCGTCACGCTCCTCACGTTTGAGCAGCTTCCACCCAGGGCGGCCGATGTGGACCAGCTTATCCGGTGGCAGATTCGCAAGGCCACGCCGTTCCCGCTGGAAGAGGCGCAGGTCAGCCACGTCGTGATCCAGCAAGAGCCCGGGGCAGTCACCGTGGCGGCCATCGTGGCGCGGCGGGACGTGATTGCGCAGTACGAGGAGGCGGTCACGGCGCTGGGCACGCTGCCCGGCATCGTGGACCTGGCGAGTCTGAACGTGGTGAACGCCGTGCTCGCCGGCGGCGCCACGTCCACCGGGGACTGGCTGCTGGTCTGCGTGTCGAAGGAATCCACCGCGCTCGCCATCGTGCGCGCGGGACAGCTGATGTTCTACCGGCTGCGGCTGGCGATCGACGAAGAACCCCTCGGGGCGCTGGTCCACCAGACCGCCATGTACCACCAGGACCGCCTCGGTGGCGGGACGTTCGCGCGCGTGTGGTTGTGCGGATCGTCCTGGGCCGAGGGCGGCGGCGAGCCGATCCGGCGCGAGATCAGCGAGCGCCTCGGCGTGCAAGCCGAACCGGTGGATGTGCGCGTGATGGCCACGCTGCGGGACCGGATCAGCGTGAGCCCGGACGTGCTCGACGCCATCGCCGCGCCACTCGGCGTGCTGGTGCGGGAACGGAAGGGAGCCTGACCATGATGCTTCGCGGCAACCTGGCCACGCGGCCGTTTTACAACGAGCGCCTCGTCACGCTCCTCCTGGCGCTGATTGCGCTGGTCGCGGTGGCGTTGACGGTCTTCAACGCCTCGCGATTGCTGCAGCTTTCGTCGCGCCGGTCCGAGCTGCGTGCCCAGATGGACGAGGATTCCGCCAACGCCGCCCGCATCCGCGGCAACGCGGTGGCCGTGCAGAACAGCGTGGATCGCGCGGCGCTCCTGTCGCTGGCCGGCTCGGCGCGTGAAGCCAACAGCCTCATCGACGCGCGCACGTTCAGCTGGACCACGTTCTTCGGCTACATCGAGGACACCATTCCGACGGGCGTGCGGCTCAACGCCGTCTCTCCGGAAATCGAAAAGGGCGACATCGTCGTGACGATGCTGCTCATCGGCCGCCAGGCCGATGACGTCGCCGCATTCATGACGGCGCTGGAAGAGACCGGCGCGTTTTACGACGTGATGCCCACCGGGGCGGATCGCACCGAAGACGGCATGGAACGGGTCACGATCCGGGCCGGGTACCTGCCGCCCGCACTGGCGCCGGCACCGGCGCCCGCAGCCGCGACGGCCCCGGCGAAGGAAGGTGGCCGATGAGCCTGTGGCGCCGCGTCCTGTCGGAGCGCCGGGTCCTGGTGGTGCCTTTGCTCACCGTGCTGGCCATCAACGTGCTGGTGCTGGCGCTGGCGGTATTCCCGCTGCAGCGGAGCGTGGCCGGCGATGAAGACCGCGCCAACGACGTAAAGCTCGCGCTGGCCGACGCCCGCCGAACCGAGCGCGTGGCGAACGACACCCGCCTGAGCAAGCAGCGCGCGGACGAAGAACTGAAGCGGTTCTACGCCGAGGTGCTGCCCGCCAGTCACGCGGTGGCGCGTGACCTGCTGTACCTGCAGGTCAGCAAGCTGAGCCGGGAGCACGGCCTGAAGTTCGAAAGCAGCAGTTTCGAGCCGGAGCCGGTGGACGGCAGCTCGCTGATGCGGTTCCGGGTGGACGTGTCGCTCACCGGCGACTACGCGAACATCCGGAAGTTCCTGTACCGGATTGAGACGGCGGAGGAGTTTTACATCATCGAGGGCGTGAAGCTGGGACAGGCGAGCCGGACCGAGGGCGGCACCGCGCTTGAGGTGGTGTTGCAGGTGGCGACGTATTACTCGGGAGCCGCGCGATGAAGATGGCGGCCGCCACCCCGGCGGAGCAGCGCAAGCAGGTCGCCACGCTGGCGGTGCTGCTCATCGTGGCGGCGGTGGTGCTGTATTACCAGTTCGGCGGCATCACGGCTGAAGTCGCGAGCCCGGCGTCCAATACCGCAGCAGCCACGCAGGGCGCCCCGATCCCCTCCGGGGCGTTGCCCGAACCGCTGAAGCTGGCCTCGCTCGAGCCCGTGCCGGAAGACACCGGGGGCGCGCGGAACCCGTTTGGATTTGGCGTGCCGCCGCGGCCGCCGGCGCCGCCGGCGCCGCCCCCCGCTCCGAGCCCGACGCCGACCCCGCCGCCGCAGCCCGCGGGACCGCCGCCGCGGCCGCAGATTCCGGTGAAGTTCCTCGGGGTGGCCGAGGATCCGGTTCGACCGGGAAAATTGGTGTCGCTCTCGATCAGCGGCGTGGTGATACTGGCGCGCGAGGGCGATGTGGTGGACGGACGGTATCGCCTCCTGAAGATCGGCGCGGAGTCCATTGTGATGTCCTACCTCGACGGGCAGGGCCAGCAGACGATTCGACAGACGGGCACGTAAAAGGAGCCTCGGTGGTGATAACGACACGGCAGCGAGTGGTGACGGTTGGCGTCACGCTCATCCTTCTCGGCGGGTGCGCGACCGGGCGCCAGTTCCGCAGCGGCCAGCAGGCGGCGCGGCAAGGCGAGTGGGACGCGGCGGTCGCGTTTTACCGCGCGGCCCTGGCCCGCGATTCACACCGCATCGACATCAAGATAGCGCTGCAGCGCGCCACCGTGGCGGCGTCGGCCGAGCACATGGCGCGGGCGAAGGACCTCGAGGCGCAGGATCAGTGGTCGGCGGCGGCCGCCGAGTACCGGATGGCCGCGGATCTCGATCCCGCCAACGTCTTTGCGGCGGCCAAGGCCGTGTCCATCGAACAGCGCCTGCGCGCGGAGATCGAAGCGCTGCGCCCACCCTCACGGATGGACACCCTGCGCGAGCAGGCGCGGCAGGCCTCGCCCATGCCCACGCTGATCGATCCGCAGGTCCCGATTAACCTGCGTTTCACCAACACCAGCGTCCGGGAGATCCTCACGTCGATTGGCAACTGGGCGGGCATCAACGTCACGTTCGTCGAACAACCGGCCATCGGGCCGCAGCTGGGCCGCGCCTACTCGATCGATCTCCGGGGCGAATCGCTGGAGTCCGCGCTGGGCCAGGTGTTGAACGCCAACCAGCTCACCTTCAAGGTG
>JANLHE010000340.1 GCA_024653875.1 Acidobacteriota bacterium | reverse complement strand
CCGCCGGCGCCGTGTACGTGCCGTCCGCGCCGACCGTGCCCGCGAGTCGATCGGTGGCCCACGTGACCTCGCCGGCCTTCGCCTCGCGGATGAAGTGGCCCTGCGCGTCGAACAGCCGGACCGCAAAGGCCTGCGACCCACCCGAACTGAGCAGGGCCTCGTACGGGAACACCTGCACCTGCGCCACGGGGCCCGGCGGCACCGGGCGAGCCGTGACGACCACCTGCGTGGGTGATGTGGTCTTGGGCCCGATCGCGTAGACATGCTCCATCGAGGTCACGTACACGCGGCCGTTGGCCACGGCCGGCGACGCGATGATCGGCTCGGGCTCGGTCGCGGTGCCGAGCAGGTCCTCGTCCAGCACCTGGACGCCGGTGGCGCCGGGACGCAGGATGTAGAACTTGCCGTTCTCGGTCCCCACGTACAGCTTGCCATCGGCCAGCGTCGGCGATCCCTTCTGCAGCGTGCCGAGGGTCTTCCTCCAGAGTTCCTTGCCGGTGGCCAGGTCAAACGCGGCGAGGATGGCGCCGTTGTCCATCGCGTACAGCCGGTCCCCGTCCATCACGGGCGAGGCAAACGTCGGCATGAACCCGTGCGTCTTCCACTTGATGGCCGCGCCGGTCAGCACGCCCGCGCCGGTGGCATCCACGGCCGCCAGCATGCCCATCTCAGTGGTGTCGATGTTCTCCTCGCCGTGCGCGATGTACACCGTGTTGTTGCGAAACAGCGGGCTGTTGAGAATCGCCCGCTTGCTGACCTCCAGGCTCCACACCGGCTTGCCGGTGTTCACCTGCAGGCCGTGAAACACGCCGTCGGTGCCGCCCACGATGAGCTGGCGCATGCCGTTGACGGTCACCACGATCGGGCTGGAGTAGTTGGTGTCGTAGTGCCTGGTCTGCGGCGCGCTGATCCAGATCGTCTGGCCCGACCGTTTGTCGAAGGCGAAGTACCGGTTGCCCGGCCGGCCCAAATCGCCCCAGCCCTGCAGCAGCGCGTTCAGGATGACCATGTCGCCTTCCACGATCGGCGACGTCGTGCGGCCGCCGTGCGTGGTGATGGCGCCGTATTCCTCGGGCAGCGACCGCTTCCAGAGCACCGTGCCCTGCGGCGAAAACGCCACCAGCTCCGCGGACACCGTGAACATGTAGATGGTGCCGGTCTGCGGATCCACCGCCGGCGAGGCCCAGCCCGCGCGGTGCTGCGGCACGTCGCTCAGGTACTGGCTCAGCCGGTGCTCCCAGAGCACCGTGCCGGAGTTCGTGTCCACGGCCACCAGGCGCTCCTGGGTCTGTGACGCATCGCCGCTGGTGATGGTCTGCAGGTACAGGCGGTTGCCGTGAATGACCGGGGTGGACCGGCCGCCGAACGGCAAGGTCCACGCCAGGTTCTCGCCCGAGGGCGACCACGTCGACGGCAGGTTGCGCTCGGTCGACGTGCCGTCTCGGGCCGGCCCGCGCGACTCCGTCCAGTCATTGGCCATCAAAACGGGCGCCAGGCCCGCCGCGAACAGGAGCAACAGGAGAAGAAGAAGTTTGCTTCGCATGTGAGGGATCCCCGCGACCTTATACCGCTCAGACGATCGGGTCAATTGTACCGGGACCAACAGATTCCATCGGGGTCATAATGACGCCATGGTCCCGATCCAGCGCTCCCCGGATTACGGCGCGCATCGCCCGGGCGTTACACGGGCCGTCGCCATGCGGGCGGCCGGCCTGCTACTGCTGGCCGTGGCCGCCGCCTGTGGCTCCGACCCGGAGGCTGACCGCATCAAGGCCACCACCATGGCGACCTACGACCCGCAAACCGGCGTCCTCAGCCAGTTCACCTACGACAAGAACAAGAACGGCCGGATTGACACCTGGGTGCGGATGGAGGGCGCGCGCCGCCTGTCGGCGGTCCTTGACGAGAACGAAGACGGCGAAATCGACCGCTGGGAGGAATACGGTGACGCCGGCCGGCTGGTCCGCGCCGGGTGGATCCGCACCGCGCTCGACGCACAATCGGCTGCCACGGCCCGCAAGGCCGTCCCGGCCGCCCCACCCACCGGTCCCAACGTGGGCGTCGGGACGCCTCCCCCCGTGACGCAGCTGCCCAACAGTTGGGCCTACATCGGCCCGGACGGTTCCGTGGCGCGCGTCGAGTACTTCGACCTGAACGAGGCCGGCGCGCTGGTGCTGACCTTGCGGGAGTTCCTGGACAAGGGCCAGCTCGTGCGCACCGAAGAAGACACGGATGGCGACGGCGGGATGGACGCCTGGGAGGTTCACGACGGCGGCCTCCTGCGGACCGCGGAGTTCGACGAGACCCGCGATGGGAAACCAGACCGCCGCTTCACCTACAACGGAGCGGGCCTCATGGTGCTGATTGAAAGCGCGCCGGACGCCACCGGCCGGTACACCAAACGCGTGGTGCCGGGTGGGCCCGCGGTTCGCTGACACCCCATGCTTCGCATCGCTTGTGATCTGGACGGCACGTTGGCCGATTTATCTTCCGCGTATCGGAAGGTGGAGGGGCGTCTCCAAAGTGATTCCGACGGCGTCGTCTGGGACGCGATCCGCGGGATCGAGAACTTCTGGACGACGCTCGAGCCGCTGGAGCCCGGCGTGATCCGGCGCCTCTTTGAATTGTCGCAGGCGGGCCAGTGGGAAGTGTTCTTCGTGACGCAGCGTCCCATCACGTCTGGCGAAACCGTCCAGCGCCAGACCCAGCGCTGGCTGATGGCCCAGGGGTTCGAGACGCCCAGCGTGATCACCGTGCCCGGTTCGCGCGGACGGGCCGCGCTCGCGCTTGACCTGGACTTTCTCATCGACGATCTGCCGCGGAACTGCGTGGACGTCGTGTCCGATTCGCGGTGCCGCCCGTTGCTGGTGGCCCGCGAGAGCGATCCCGACGTCGACGCCACTGCCGCCCGCTTCAAAATCAGCGTCGTCCGCTCGGTGTCGGACGCCCTCGATCTGCTGATGGCCAACGCGCCGGCGCCCTCCGACAACACGTTCAGCCAGCGGATGTTGCGGCGCCTCGGCCTCGGTTAAGCGCGGGCTCTAACCGACCCCGGCTCCGGCTCCGCGCGCCAGCAATGTGCGCACCAGCGCCACCGTCACCTCGTCCAGCGAGGTGATGACGTGGTCCGCCTCCGACAGCCCGTCCGGCCGATAGCTGGTGGTCACGCCGATGCTGACCAGCCCCGCTGACCGCGCGGACTGCAGGCCCCATGGCGAGTCTTCAATGGCCAGCGCGCGCGCGGGGGCCACGCCCAGGGCCGATGCGGCGCGCAGGTAACTGTCCGGCGCCGGCTTTCCCGCGGTGACATCGTCTGCGCCCACGATCGCCGTGAAGGCCTCGCGCAGGTCGTTCGCGGCCAGGATGTGTTCGATCTCCCCGCGCAGGGATCCGGATGCGATGGCGAGGGGGAACACGTCCGCGAGCCGCTGAATGCAGGCGCGCGCGCCCGGGAACAAGACGCGACCGGCGGCGAGGAGTTCGCCGTACACGCGTTTCTTGTCCGCCAGCACGGCGGCGGCATCGCGCGGCGTGACCTGAATGCCCTCTGCCGCCACGAAGGCGGCCACCACGCCACGGTCGTCGTAGCCAAGGTAGTGCGTCAGGTAATTCGCGTCCGTCAGCGCCCATCCGCGGCCCGCGAACGCCTGCTGCAGCGCGAGCATGTGCAGGCGCTCGGTGTCGGCGAGCACGCCGTCGAAGTCGAAGATGACCGCGTGCACGTCAGCGCCCGCTGGCGTGGGGCAGCCGCTCGCCGGCCTGAACGGCCACGGCGAGACGATTTTCCGAGGGCGGCACCGGGCAGACGTACGAGGTATTGAAGACGCAGAAGGGGTGATACGCCCGGTTGAAGTCGAGGTCGTACATCCCGGAGGATGAGCGGTTGAGTTCGAGGTAGCGGCCCCCGCCGTAGGTTTCGGTGCCGCTGGTCAGATCGCCGAACGGCACGAACAGGCGCGTGATGACCGTGTCGCCTTCATCGGCAAACGCGGTCAACGAGAGGGCGGTGCCCTTCAGGTTGAAGCTCAGCGAGCCGACCCGCTGCATCCGCCGCATCTCGCTGGACGACGTGGGCAGCGCGATGATGAGCCTGGGCGCCGTGCGGTTCTCCCGCAGCACCGCCGGCATGCGATACGCGCCGTCGATCGCGTAATAGGGCAGTCCGGTGAACGTGACCTTCGCCTCCGGCGTCAGCGGCGAGTCCGCCGATGACCGGAACATCGCGTCCTTCGACGCGCGCCACGCCAGGATCTCCTGGTCATGTGACGTGTCGTCAATCGGCTGCGGTCCGGACGAACACGCCGCCGCGATCACCACAAGAGCGAGCACCCACAACTTGCACACGCCCCATCTTACCGTGGAGGCCGGACCTCTCACCGTGGAGGCCCCGGGCTTCAGCCCGGGGCGGGCGGCACGGGCTCAAGCCCGTGCCCTCCGTTCGGACCCCAGGACCCCAGGACTCTTATGCGAACACGTACCCCTTTTTCTCGGTCGTCGCGTCCGCGATGCGACGGCGGGCCGCGATGGTGTCCACCGGCGTGACCTTCAGGAGGCGCCGCAGCGCCGCCAGCATCGTGCGCTGGGTGTCGCCGCCGGTCATGGCCTGGATGGCGGTGCGCGCCGCCGCGTCCACGCGCAACGCCGCGTCGTGGGTGAACACGGCGGCGGCGTCGGCGTGCAGCGAGGCCGAGGGGGCGCCCGCCGCCGCGGCCTGGCCGGCGCGCAGCAGGGCGCTTTCGGCCATGAACGTGTCCATCATGATGTCCGAGGCCAGCATGAGCACCTCCTGCTCCTGCTCAAGCGCGATGCCGTAGGTCTGCATCGCCAGGCCAAGCACCATGACCGCGGCCTTCTTCATGCCGGTGACCGGGCCGGCCAGCAGGTCCGCCGGCGCCGTGCCGCCGCCGGCCACGCCCGCCGGCGGCGCCAGCAGCTCGTCCTGCAGCCGCTTGGCCGCCTGGATCAGCGGCACGCCGCCTTTGAGCGCGCGCTTGATCAACATGCCCGGCGCGAGCAACCGGTTGATCTCGTTGGTGCCCTCGAAGATCCGGTTCACCCGGGCATCGCGGTAGTGCCGTTCAGCGGGATAGTCATGCACAAAACCGTTGCCGCCGTGAATCTGCACGTTCTCGTCCAGCACGTAGTCGATCATCTCGCTGCTGCCCACCTTCAGGAGCGAGGCTTCGATCGCGAACTCCTCGAGCGCGGCGAGGGAGACGGCCGGGGTGCCGCTGCCGCGCGCGATCGTCTCGTCGATGAGCCCGGTCGTGCGATACAACGCGCTCTCGACGCCGTAGGCGCGCGCGGTCATCTCCGCCAGCTTGTGGCGAATGGCGCCGAACGAGGCGATGGGCTGGCCAAACTGCCGCCGCGCCAACGCGTACTTCGTCGCCTGGCCGATGGCCATCTTCGCGCCGCCGCTGCACATGCCCGCCAGCTTGAACCGGCCGTAGTTGAGCACGTTGAACGCGATCTTGTGCCCCTTGCCGATCTCGCCGAGCAGGTTGTCCGCGGGCACCTTGGCGTCCTGCAGCAGCACGGGCGTCGTGGACGACCCGTGCAGGCCCATCTTGTGCTCTTCCTTGCCGTGCGACACGCCCGGGAACGACCGCTCGACGAGAAACGCGGTGAAGTGTTCGCCGTCCACCTTGGCAAACACGATGTAGAGGTCGGCAAAGCCGCCGTTGGTGATCCACATCTTCTCGCCGCTGAGCACCCACGAGCCGTCCGCCTGCCTGGTGGCTTTGGCGCGCGCGCCGAGCGCATCGGACCCCGAGCCGGATTCGCTGAGGCAGTACGCGCCGACGATGTCTCCCGAGATGATGCCCGGCAGGTACTTCTTCTGCTGGGCTTCGGTGCCGAAGCAGAGGATGGGAATGATCGCCAGGCCGGTCTGCGCGCCGAACGTCGTCGCAAACGACGCGTCGCCGCCCATGGCTTCGCCGACCACGATGGCCGCGGCCTTGTCGAGGTCGATGCCGCCGAAGGCTTCGGGCACGTCGGTGCCGAGCAGGCCCAGATCGCCCGCGCGTTTCACCAGCGCCTTGGCCAGCGCCCAGTCTTTGGTTTCCAGGCGGCCGATCGCCGGCAGGACCTCCTTTTCGAGAAACTCCGCCGCGGTCCGGGCGATCAGGCGGTGTTCTTCGCTCAGCCGCTCCGGCGTGAACACGTCCTGCGGCGCGGTCGGCTCCAGGAGCCAGTCTGCGCCGCGGCGGGCGGCAACGGGGGTCGGGGTCGTGGACATCATGTGCTCCTTGATCAGCCTCAGATCGCGATGTGTTCGAAGATGGCGGCCGCGCCCATCCCCCCGCCGACGCACATCGTCACCATGCCGTAGCGGCCCTGGCGGCGTCGCAGTTCGTACAGAAGGGACGTGGTGAGACGCGCGCCGGTGCACCCCAGCGGGTGGCCCAGCGCAATCGCGCCGCCGTTGACGTTGAGCCGGTCGGGATCGATCGGCAGTTCCTGTGTGCACGCGAGGACCTGCACCGCGAACGCTTCGTTCAGTTCGACGAGGTCCATCTCGCCAAGCGACAAGCCGCTCTTGGCGAGCACCTTGCGAATGGCCGGCACCGGGCCGGTGCCGAACAGTTCGGGCCTCACGCCGGCCGTGGCGTACGCGACAAATCGCGCCAGCGGCGCGAGCCCGAGCGCCGTCGCGCGCGCCGCGCTCATGACGATCACCGCGGCCGCGGCGTCGCTGGTTTGTGATGAATTGCCCGCGGTGACCGTGCCCTTGGCATGGAACGCGGCGCGCAGGCCCGCCAGCGCCTCAAGGGACGTGGCGCGCCGCGGACCCTCGTCGGTGGTCATCGTGACGTCGCCGGCCAGGGTCCGGATGGGGACGGGAACGATTTCGTCCGCGAACCGGCCGGCATCGATCGCCGCGAGCGCGCGGGTGTGGCTGAGCAGCGCAAACGCGTCCTGCGCTTCGCGGGAGATGCCGCTCTCGCGCGCGTGGTTCTCGGCGACCAGGCCGGTGCCGAGGTAGACGTCCGGGTACTCCTGGACCAGCGTGGGGTTGGGCGCCACCTTGTTCCCGCCCATCGGGACCAGGCTCATGGATTCGGTGCCGCCGGCGATGATGACGTCGGCCGCGCCGATCATGATGCGGCCCGCCGCCTGGGCGATGGCTTCGAGGCCGGACGCGCAGAAGCGGTTCACCGTGACGGCGGACGCCGACACGGGGACCCCGGCGCGCAGGCTGGCGATGCGCGCCACGTTGAGGCCCTGCTCGGCCTCCGGCATGGCGCATCCGAGGATCACGTCCTCCACCTCGGCCGGATCGAGTCCGGGCGCGCGGCGGAGCACCTCCGCGATCACCAGCGCCGCCAGATCATCCGGGCGCGTCGTGCGGAGCATGCCGTTGGGGGCTTTGCCGATGGGTGTGCGCGCGGCCGCCACCAGGACTGCGTCAGTCATGTCAGGTCTCCCAGCAAGTCTTCCAGGGCTTCGCCCACGTCCCGGCTCTTGCCCTCGAACAGGTGCGACGCGCCGTCGATGACCACCAGTTCCTTGGGTTCGTGCAGGCGGGCATAAAATGCGCGCAGGTCTTTCAGCGGACACAGCGCGTCCAGGTCGCCCTGGATGAAGAATTTCGGCGTCCGGCTTTCCAGGGTGTGGGGAAAGGCGAATCCATGGCCGGCCACCGGCGGCGCGATGCCGATGAGGGCCGACACCCGCGGGTCGGTGGCGCCGGTTTCAAGGGCGACCCAGGCGCCAAATGAAAAGCCCGCGGCCCAGAGCGGCACGTCGGGATAGCGGTCGTACATCTCGTTGAGCGCGGCGCGGAAGTCGTCCACCTCGCCGCGGCCCTGGTCAAAATCCCCCGCGCTGGTGCCGACGCCGCGGAAGTTGAACCGCAGCACGGCGCAGCCGATGCGCGTGAGTCCTTTGGCGCCGTGATACACGGCGCGCGTGTGCATGGTGCCCCCGTAGATCGGGTGGGGGTGCGCGAACACGACGGCCGCGCGCGGCGGCGCGGCAGGCGTGTCGAGCAGGGCTTCAAGCGGACCGGCGGGACCGGGGATCATCAACAACATGGAGAAACTCCCGCACCAAAGCGGCAAACTGGTCAGGGCGGGACACGAGTCCGATGTGTCCCGTGCGGGGCAACACCGACGCCGTGGACCCGGGGATCAACGTCAGGTAGTCGAGCGTGCTGGGGACCGGCACGACGCGATCGAGATCGCGTTCGCCGGTGATGACGTGCGTGGGCGCGGCCACACGCGCGCAGTCGGACGTGATGTCGGTGGCCTGCCAGGCGCGCACCCAGCGCGCCGACTTCACGGGCGCGAGCGGCTTGGCCAGCACCTGCCGTCCGTACACCAGCGCGAACGCCGCACGGGAGCGCCAGGTGGGTTTGGCGGCGATGACTTCCGGCGCCAGCCGGGTGGCGCCCCGCAGGGCAAACAGGGGCAGGGTCGCCAGCGGGTGTCTCAGGAACTTCTCCTCGGTCTGACCCAGCGGCATCCGCGGTGACGGGGCGGAGACCAGAATCAGCGCGGCCACCCGATCGGGCCGGCGCGCGGCATACCGCGTCACCACCAATCCGCCGAACGAGACCCCGATGAGCACCACGCGTTCACTGCCGGTGCCGTCGATCAACCGATCGATGTGCGCCATCCACTGCGCAAACGGATCGCCCGTGCCGCTTTCGTCGTTGAGGGAAAACGTCCGCACGTCGCCGTGCGCGCGCAGCGCCGCCAGCGTGGGACGCATCCACTCCCAGTGCCCCTGAATTCCTGGCACGATCACGATGGGCAGTTCGGAAACATGCATTTGCAAATGTTCAAATTTTCAAATTTACAGATTTCAGGATCTTCAAATCTATAAATCTGTAAATCTGCAAATAATCAATTCCTCAACGTCTTCCCGGTTTTCAACGTGTACGCAATGCGTTCTTGTGTTTTCGCCTCTGCGCAGAGACTGAGGAACGCCTCGCGTTCCAGTTCGAGGATCTGGTCCTCGCTGAGCGTCGTCGCGTGGGGCACGTTGCCGCCCGTCAGGATCCACGCCAGCTTGCGCCCGATCACCGCGTCGTGATCGGAGAGCCGCCCGGCGCGCCAGGCCAGATGCACGCCGAGCGAGAGCGTGGCAAATGCCGATGGGCCGCCAACCGGAATCGCCGCGCGCCGCACCGGCGGCTGGTAGCCCGCGCGCGCGAGTGTCAGCGCCATCGCCTTGGCGTCGGTGATCAGCCGCTCGCGATTCATCGTGATGCGGTCGGCGTCACGCAGGTAGCCCAGTCGCCGCGCGTCCGGGCCGCTGGTGGACACCTTGCCGAAGCCGATCGTCTCGAACGCCGCCTGCGCGCTGGGCGCGCGCAGCAGCATCTCTTTCGTGCCGCCCCCGGCGGGAATCAGGCCGACGCCCACTTCCACCAGGCCCATGTAGGTTTCGGCCGCCGCCTGCACGCGGTCGCCGTGCAGGCTCAGTTCGCATCCGCCGCCAAGGGCGAGCCCTCCGGGCGCGACCACGACCGGCACGGCCGCCGTCTTGAGCGCCATGGTGGCCCCCTGGAACGCGCGGATCATCATGTCCACCTCGTCCCAGTTGCCTTCCTGCGCTTCCAGCAGCAGCAACATCAGGTTGGCGCCCGCCGAGAAGTGCGGCGCGTCATTGCCCACCACAAGCGCCGTGAAGTTCGCCTCGGCCTCGCGGACACCCGCGTGCAGCATGGCGATGGTGTCGCCGCCGATCGCGTTCATCTTCGAGTGGAACTCCACGCACAGGACGCCGTCGCCAAGGTCGATCAGGCTGGCGCCGTCGTTGTGCTGGACCACCTTGCGCTGTTCGCGCGCGGTCTGAAGGATCAGGAGATCGGGCGCCGCCGGAGGCAGTCCCTGGTCGCGGAACCGGTCGCGCCCCTGCAGCAGGGCCGGCCGTTCCGTCACGCGCATGGCCTTGAGCACCGCGTCGACGCCGATCGCATCCCACAACTCAAACGGCCCGAGGTCCCAGCCGAATCCCCACCGCATCGCGCGGTCGATGTCATCGATGTCGTGCGCGATGTCGGCCGCGATGCGCGCCGCGTACAGCAACGTCGGCCCCAGCGTCCGGCGCAGCAGCATGCCCGTCTTGTGGTCGCCCAGGAACAGGTCCCGCACCCGCGCGCCCGTGTCGGTGATGCCGCGCGCCACCTCCAGCTCGGGCAGCCGCGCGGGCTGTTTGTCGCGGTACGTGAACGACGCCAGGTCCAGCGTGAGGATCTTCGTGTCGCCGCCCTCGCGCGTCTTCTTGTAGAAGCCCTGGCCCGCCTTGTCGCCGATGAGTTTCCGTTCAAGCATGCCGGCGACAAAGGCCGGTGGCGCAAACGCGCGCCGGTCGTCCTCGCGGGGAAGCCGCACGGACAAGCCGGCCGCGACCTTGGCCAGGATATCCAGGCCGGCGATGTCCACCGTGCGGAACGTGGCGCTCTTGGGGCGGCCGGTGGCGGGCCCCGTGATCGCGTCCACTTCCTCGATCGTCGCGCTGCCGTCGGCCACCACGTCAAGGAGTCGCATCACGCCGAACATGCCGAGGTGATTGGCAATGAACGCCGGCGTGTCCCTGGCGGGCACCACGCCCTTGCCCAGCAGTTGATCCAGCCAGTGCTGCACGCGCGCCGCCACGTCGGGGCCGGTGTCCGCGGTGGTGATGAGTTCGACCAGCCGCAGGTACCGCGGGGGATTGAAGAAGTGCGTGCCGATCCAATGCCGGCGGAACCCTTCCGATCGCCCTTCGGCGATCGCCGCGAGCGGAATGCCGGACGTGTTGGATGACACCACCGCGTGCGGCGCGCGCACCGCGTCCACGCGCGCCAGCAGCGCCTGTTTGATGGCCAGGTCTTCGACGATGGCCTCGATGATCCAGTCGGCGGCGGCCAGCGGCGCCAGGTCGTCGAGGCTGCCGGTGCGGATGAGCGCCGCGGCTTCGGGGACCATGAACGGATCCGGCTTGAGGGCGCGGGCGCGCGCGAGGCCGGCGGCCGCCGCGTCGGCGGTGACGTCCAGCAGCAGCGCCGGGATGCCCGCATTGGCCAGGTGGGCGGCGATCTGCGCGCCCATGGTGCCGGCGCCCAGCACGACAGCGGATCGAAGGTGATGGGTCATGAGGCGTGCACTCCATGCAGAAACACATCCACCACCGCCTCGGCATCGTCGGCCAGCGTGTAGCGGCGGTCGGACAGGATCCAGTTGGTGGCCATCTCGTCGAGCGCGCCAAAGAACATCTTGGCGCCAAGGGTGGCCGGCACCTGCGCGCGGAAGACGCCGCGCGCCTGCCCGTCGGCGATGGTGTCGCGAATCAGGCCGAGATAGTCTCGCAGCCGCGTCGCGGACAATCTGGCCATGAACTTGGTGGACTGGCGCAGTTCCACCTGGAACACCACCGCCAGATTGCGATCACGGCCGAGGCGTTCCAGGTGCAGACGCGCGATGCAGCGCAGCCGTTCGGCGGGGTCGTCCACGGTGGCAAGCGCCGCGCGTCCCTCACGGATGGCGTCCTGCATCGTGCGGTCGAACAGGGTGATCAGCAGTTCGTCCTTGCTGCGGAAGTACAGGTAGACGGTGCCCGCGGCGATGCCCGCGCGGCGGGCGATGTCGGCGACCTGGGCGGCGAAGAAACCACGCTCGGCGAAGACGCGCGTGGCGGCCTCGAGGATCAGGGCGCGTTTGTCCGTATCGGGGGCGGCGGGCTTGGTCAGGCGGAGGGCACGGGCCATGGAATGAATGAATGTTCATTCATTTCGATGCCGGCGTCAAGGCTGTAACGGCTGGCGGGAACGGTCGTAATATTCCCTTGAGATGTTGGATCCCGCTCAGCAGCAACTCCTGGTCACGCGCCTGAACCGCATCGAGGGTCAGGTCCGTGGTATCCGGCGCATGGTTCAGGAACCGCGCTTGTGTATCGAAATCCTGCAGCAGCTCTCGGCAGCCGAGGCGGCGCTCAATCGGGTCAGTCTCGCGATCCTGCGCTACCACGTCGAGCAGTGCGTGCCGGAAGGCATGAACCTGAGTCCCGAGGAAGGCCGTACCCGCCTGAAGGAACTTGTGGACATCTTCGATCGTTT
>JANLHE010000339.1 GCA_024653875.1 Acidobacteriota bacterium | reverse complement strand
AGCGCCTCGGTCGTGCGGCCCGCGGCATCCAGCACCAGTTGGCCGTCGGTCTCGGTGGCGAGCGTGCCGAGGGGCGCAATACGCGCCTGCACTTCGGAGGCCAGCGACGTGTTCTGCACGTACGCCTCGTTGATGGCCGCGGTGCGCGCGTTCAGGTCAAACGCGTAGAACACGCTGTAGGATTGCGCCGCGGCCGCGGCGACCGTTTCGAGCTCGCGCGTCAGGTTGTCCTGGAAGAACCCCTCCGAGAACAGCACCACGGACTTGCGGCCTTCCAGGTCACCCAACGCCTTAATCACGTCGGCCAAACGCAGCAGGAACTGGCGCGACTCGGCGTCGCTCTGGTTCACCACGGTGCGCGCGTTTTCCTGCAGCAAGCGCCGCACCACCGCGTCGTCCTCAGCGGCCCGCGCTCCGGTCGAGGTCGTCGACAGTCCCAGCACGTCGCCGCTGCCTTCGATCGTGAGGCGGTCGAGTGTATCGAGGATGAGCTTTTCATCACCCTCGAGAATGCGGTGCGATTCGTAGAGGCCCAATTTGCCGAAGAGCGTGGTGACGGTTCGCTGGTACGACCCGCGGATGGACGAGAGTTCGGCAATGGCCCGTGCCCGATCCGCCGTGAATCCCAGTTGCGGGCCCGGACCGGGCACGGCGTACAACGCCACGCGATCGGACGGCCGCACGCGGGTGCGGATGAACCGTTCCGCGGCCTGCCGCGCGCGCTGCTCGTTGCCGGGGGTGATGTGCTGCTGGTCGAAGATCAGGATGTAGAGATGGCCGCGCGGGAACGCGTCGTTGGACGAAACCTCGGCGGTCACGGCGCGCACGGCGGCTTCCACGTAGGCGCCGGCCGGTTCGGTGATGCGTTGAAACAGCACGGTGGGCATCACCGCGCCGCCCTCGGTGATCACCACTTCGTCCGACCGCAGGTCCGTGATCGGACGGCCCGCGCTGTCGGTTACCCGCACGTCGAAGCGCACGAGATCGACACCGGTCGTGAAGGTGACCTGCGGCGTCTGGGCCGGCGGCGCGGCCTGTCCGGACATCCGCGAGGGATCCGCCGCAATCAGACTCAGAACGAGGACAAAAACTACACGGCGTGGCATGACACTGGACCTCTCACGCTGGCGGCGGGTGAGATGATTTTAACACCCTCAGCGACCGCCGCCCCCGAGCGCGGCGGCCCGGGCGGGTTGTCCCATCAGACTCCACAACTGCCGCGCCAGTTCGCGTGCGCCAGGCACCTGGCTGGATCGCGCCAACATTTCCAGCTGTTCCACCTGGGCCGAGGCCTGGCTGGAGCGATTGGTGGTCCAAAAGACCATTGCCAGCCCGGCGCGCGCGCGCGCGTGGGCGGGGAAGGTCACCAGTTCCTTCTGAAATGCGGCCTCGGCTTCAGGATAACGTCCCGTGCGTGCCAGCGCGTCCCCCAAGACGTAGTACACGTCTGCCATCTGCTCGGTGCGGGCGGCCAGCACCTGCGTGGCACGGGTGAGCGGCGGGATCGCGTCGGCGAACCGGTTCTGGTTGTAGAGGATGAGGCCGTCGATGAACGCAGGCAGCGGCAGGGAGGGATCGGCCGCCGCGCCGGCGGCCGCGTGTTGGCGCGCGGTCGCGGCATCCCCCTGCTGCAGCGCGATGCGGGCCAGCAGTTCATGCGCGGACGCCGGGGCGGCGGGGATCGCGAGTTCCGCGTGCGCCCGCGCCTGCTCGAGTTGTCCGAGCTGCACGAAAATGGCCGCCGCGCCCAGGAGTCCCGCGGGGTCTCCCGGTTGTCGCGTGATGACCTCGCGGTATGCCTGCAGCGCCTCGGGCAGCCGGCGCAAAGTGTCGTACGCCCGCGCCAGTTGCAGCCACACATCCTGCATGGCCGCATCCTCGCGCAGAACCTCGCGGAACCCATCGGCCGCCTCGGCCCAGCGGCCTTCGGACGTCAGCGTGGAGGCGCGCCGGTACCGGCGCAACAGCTCCAGCTTGTCCTTGGGATCGGGCAGCGCGTCGCCGGGCGTCGTGAGGGAGGCGGACCGCTGCGTTCCGACGTACCCCAGCGCGGCGAGCCGCTCGCGATCGGATTCAGAGACCGCCGACGGTGCCGACACCGTGGCGCCGGCCATCAGCGTGTCCAAAGCCTGACGCATCGCCACCCGCACCGGCTCGCGGCTGCCGGCAATCGACGTGAGTTCCCCCGGGTCCTGTGCGAGGTCGTACAGCTCGTCGCGTGGCGCGCGAATGTAGCGATACCGATCGTCGGTCAGCGCGTACAACTCACTCCACCCGAAGTGCAGGCGCGGGGACAGCGTCTCGGCGTAAATGCTTGCCTCCGGCAACGCCCCGGTTCCGCCGAGCACGGGCCGCAACGATCGCCCCGGCAAGGTCGCACGGTCCGTCCCGCCGGCTGGAGCCCCGATGAGATCGAGCACCGTGGGGACCAGATCGATGTGCTGCACCGGCTCGGCCACCCGCCGGCCCGCCGAGGCGCCACCCGGCAGCCGGATAATCAGCGGCACCTGAATCGTCTCGCGATACAGGAACATGCCGTGTTCGTCCTCGCCGTGGTCGCCCAGCCCTTCGCCGTG
>JANLHE010000337.1 GCA_024653875.1 Acidobacteriota bacterium | reverse complement strand
GCCGGGGCGGACGCCGCATTCGGGTTCATGAGGCCCTGTTGCATCATCTGCTGGGCCATGCCGAAGCCCACGGCCAGTTCCGCGGCCGTGCCGCCGGCGCCGCCGTTGCCGCTCGCCATGCCCAGCCCCATCTGATACTTCACGTAGTCGTTGAGGTTGCCGACGGCCGCCATGCTCGACCGCTTGTCAATCGCGGCTTCCACCTCGGGTGGCACCGACACGTTCTCGATGATGAAGCTGCCGATTTCCAGCCCGTACTTCGCCCCGACGACGGGGTTGATGATGGGGAGCAACGCATCGCCGAGTTCGGAGTACCGCGTGGCGACGTCCAGCACCGGCACCTTGGCCGACGCCAGAGCTTCGCTGAAGACGCTGACCATGCGCGAGCGCATCGTATCGGCGAATTCATCGAGCCTGAAGTGATGGTCGGATCCCGCGACCTCCTTGATGAAGAGCGGCGGGTTGATGATCTTGAAGTCGAAGGTGCCGAACGCCCGCAGCCGGACGATCCCGAAGTCATCGTCGCGCACCATGACCGGGTTGGCCGTGCCCCACTTGTTGCCGGTGAATAGGCGCGTCGTGACGTAGAACACATCCGCTTTGAACGGCGAATTGAACAGGTACTTCCACGACTGCAGCTTCGTGAGCACCGGGATGTTGTCGGTGGTCAGGCTGTGTTTGCCCGGCCCGAACGTGTCGCCGAACTGGCCCAGGTACATGAACTGGGCGACCTGGGACTCGCGGACGATGAGCTGGGCGCCGTTTTTGATGGCCTTGTCTTCGTCCGGAAAACGGTAGCAGAGCGTGTCGCGCGAGTCATCGGTCCACTCGATGACGTCAATGAACTCGCCCTTGATGAAATCCATCAGTCCCATAGCAGTCGCTCCTTCACAACAACCCGCGCCCGGCCCGACCGGCCCGATTCCACCAGCATAAATCAGCTCCGAGCTCATTCCGTCCCAAACTCCTTGCGCCCGGCCCCGGCATGGGCCACCATGCTGCCCATGCGACAACTCCTGGCGATTGGGCTGGCTGTGGTGTCCGCGGTGTCCATCGGCGCACGCGGGCCGAACGATTGGCCGCAGTTCCGCGGGCCGGGATCGGCCGGCGTGGCGGATGGATCGACGCTGCCGGTGCGCTGGTCCACGACGGACAACGTCGCGTGGGTGACCGAGATCCCGGGGCGCGGGTGGTCGTCGCCGGTGGTGTGGGGGTCGCGCGTGTTTGTCACCGCGGCCATCAACGCCGGGGCGTTCAAGGCGCCCTCGACGGGCATCTACGGCAATGACTATGCGGCGGAGTTGACCGCCCAGGGGTTGCCGCCCGAGGAGGTGATGAAGCGCGTCACCAATCGCGACATCGAACTCAGCGACGAGGCCACGGCGGTCCGGTACGTGGTCTACGCGCTCGACGCGGCCTCGGGCAAGGTCGCCTGGCAGCAGGAAGCGCACAAGGGCAAACCCGTCGGCGGCCGCCACCGCAAGAACACGTACGCGTCCGAGACGCCGGTCACCGACGGCGAGCGGGTGTATGCGTCGTTCGGCGGCAACGTCGGGCTGTTCGCGTACACGCTGAGCGGCGATCTGGTCTGGAAGAAGACCTGGCCCCCGCAGCCGATCTACCTCGACTTCGGCACCGCGTCGTCACCCATCGTGCACAACGGGCGCGTGTATCAGCTGTTCGACAACGAAGGGGAGTCGTTCCTGACGGCACTCGACGCGAAGACCGGCAAGGACGTGTGGACCGCCGGCCGCGCCGGCTTTCCTGGCCGCGCGCAGTCGGGGTGGGCGACACCGTTCATCTGGCAGCACGAGGGCCGGACGGAGATCATCACGATCGGGAAGGGGACGGTCGTGTCGTACAGCCTGGACGGCAAGGAGCTCTGGCGGATGCGCGGCATGACGCAGGCCACCCCAACGCCGGTGGCGGGCGACGGGTTGCTGTACGTCGGGTCGGGTTCGCAGGGCGAGACCGGCCGGCCGATCTTCGCCATCAGACCCGGCGCGAGCGGCGACATCTCCCTCCTGAAGGACCAGACCAGCAACAACTTCGTGGCCTGGACCCAGCCGCGGTTCTCCGCCTACACGTCGTCGCCGCTGCTGTATCGCGGCCGTGTGTACTCCATCAACGACAACGGCATCATGCAGGTGGCCGATGCGAAGAGCGGCAAAGAACTCTACAAGGCGCGCGTCGGTGGGGGAGGCCTGACCTTCTCCGCCTCGCCGCTTGCCAGCAACGGCCGCATCTACGCCGTCAGCGAGGACGGCGACATCATCGTCTTTGAGGCCGCCGACGAGTACAAGGAGCTGGCGAAGAACACGCTCGGCGAAATGAGCCTGGCGACGCCTGCCGTGGATAGGGACAGTTTCTACATCCGAACGGCGACACGGCTCTACCGCATCACCGGGAAATGAGCGCCAGCACCTGCGCCGATGGCTGGTAGCCCGACACCTTCCTGATGACGGCGCCGGCGCCCTGGGCGGGGTCCACAATCACCATCGTCGGGTAGCCGGCGACCTCGAAGCGCTTGACGTGCGCTTTCTCGACGTCGCCATCGAGCTTGACGCCGACATACCCGGCGGTCAGCGCGGCCGCGACCTCCGCGTCGGTCCAGATCCACTCGTCCATCGTCTTGCAGGGGCCGCACCAGGTGGTTTCGAAATCGATGAACACGCGCTTACCCGAGGCCTTTGCCTGGGCGAGGGCGGCGTTCAGGTCGTGACCCCAGGTGAACGCCGTCTTCGTGCGCGCGCGCGGCCGCTCGGTGGCCAGCATGTCATCGGGAAGTCGATCTTCCGCTTTG
>JANLHE010000336.1 GCA_024653875.1 Acidobacteriota bacterium | reverse complement strand
CGCCGGCGTCGGCTTTGAGCGCCGCGGCCTTGTCGGTGTGTTCCCAGGTGAACTCGGGTTCCGTGCGGCCGAAGTGCCCGAACGCCGCCGTCTTGCGGTAAATCGGGCGCCGCAGCTTGAGGCCGTCGATGATGCCCTTGGGCGTCAGGTCGAAGTGTTTGCGGACGAGCGCCGAAATCTGGTCATCGGAAATCGTGCCGGTCCCCGACGTGTCCACGAGCACCGAGACGGGCTCGGCCACGCCGATGGCGTACGCGAGCTGCACCAGGGCCTTGGTGGCCAGGCCGGCCGCGACGATGTTCTTCGCGACGTAGCGGGCCATGTAGGTCGCCGACCGATCGACCTTCGTCGGATCCTTGCCCGAGAACGCGCCGCCGCCATGCGGCGCGGCGCCTCCGTACGTGTCGACGATGATCTTCCGCCCGGTGACGCCCGCATCGCCGTGCGGTCCGCCGATGACGAACCGGCCCGTGGGGTTGATGAAGAACTTCGTGTTGGCGTCGATGAGGTTGGCCGGGATGAGCTTCTTGATCAGCTTCTCGGTCAAATCCTTGCGAAGCGTCTCGGTCTCGATATCCGCGCTGTGCTGCGTGGAGATGACCACCGCGTCCACGCGAAGGGGGGTGTCGCCGTCGTATTCCACCGTCACCTGCGACTTGCCGTCCGGCCGCAGGTACGTCAGCGTGCCCGAACGACGCAGGTCGGAGAGGCCGCGCGTGAGCTTGTGCGCCAGCATGATCGGCAGCGGCATCAGCTCCGGGGTTTCCGAGCAGGCGTAGCCAAACATCATGCCCTGGTCGCCGGCGCCGCCGGTGTCCACGCCCTGGCCGATGTCGCGCGACTGTTCGTGGATGGAGGACAGGACCGCGCAGGTTTCGGCGTCGAAGCCGTACTTCGCGCGCGTGTACCCGACATCCGTGATGACTTCCCTGACGACGCGCTGCGTGTCGATCGTGCACGACGTCGTGACCTCGCCGGCGACGACGGCCAGGCCGGTCGTCACGAGCGTCTCGCACGCCACGCGCGCGAGCGGGTCCTGCGCCAGGATGGCATCGAGAATGCCGTCAGAAATCTGATCGGCGATCTTGTCGGGGTGACCTTCGGTCACGGATTCGGACGTAAACAGATGGCGGCCAGTGCGCCCCATGCAGGTGCTCCTTACGCTAGGGCCACTCGACGGCCCGGCAAACCCAGAGAGTACCAGACGGCTCTCTAGCGGGTCAATGAAGAAAGCCCGTCCCCGCGGTCAGCGGCGGGGGTGAAATGCGTCGTACACCTGCCGGAGGCGGGCTTCCAGCACATGGGTGTAGATCTGTGTGGTGGACAGATCCGCATGTCCCAGCATCGTCTGGATGGCGCGAAGGTCCGCGCCCCGCTCCAGCAGATGGGTGGCGAACGAGTGCCGGAGCACGTGGGGACTCAGGTGAGCCTTGATGCCGGCGGTGACCCCGTAGTCCTTGAGAATCTGCCAGAAACCGCCGCGCGTGAGCCGCCGCGCGCCGCGCTGGCTGACGAACAGCCACGGCGGATCGGACCTGGTCACCAGCAGCGGACGGGCTTCGGCCAGGTACCGCTGCACCCACCCTGCGGCTTCGTCTCCGAGCGGGACGATGCGTTCCTTGCGGCCCTTGCCGAGGCACTGGACGTAGCCCTGATCGGCGCGCACGTCGGTCAGGCGAAGACCGACGAGCTCCGACACGCGAAGGCCCGTGGCATACAGGACCTCGATCAGCGCGCGATCGCGCAATCCGCCCGGTGTTGACGGATCCGGGGCGGCAAGCAGGGCGTCCACGTCCGCCGTGGACAGAAACCGCGGAAGCGAGAGGAACGCCCTGGGCGCGTGGAGATCCTCGGCTGGATTCTCGAGCACGTCGCCCCGCAGCCGGAGGTACCGGTAGAAGCCCCGCACGGAGGCCACCAGGCGGCCGGTGGAGGTCGGGGACAGGCCGCCGGCCATGACATCG
>JANLHE010000334.1 GCA_024653875.1 Acidobacteriota bacterium | reverse complement strand
CGCTCTGGCGAAGCAGGGCATCGACCAGGGTGGTCTTGCCGTGGTCAACGTGGGCGATGATGGCGATGTTGCGCCGGAGGGGGTTCGCGATCTTCTGTGTGGTCACTGGCGTCGAAGGCATCCTTCCAGTTTACTCCTGCCCGCGGCTAGAATACCGGCTCCATGGAAGCACGACGATCGTTTTTGACACGGCTGGTGGCCGCCGGCGCGGCCCTTATCGGCGCGGGCGTCGCGGGACTGGCCGCGGCGGTCGCCGTCCCCCGGAGGCGCGAGGCCGCACGCCGCTGGCGCGCCGCCGCCTCGATGTTCGATCTGCCCCCCACCGGGCCACTGGTGGCGACCCTCACCGAGCGCCATGCCGACGGATGGCATGAGACCCGGAAACAGACGGTGGTCTTTCTCGACCGGGAGGGCGACGGGTACCGCGCCCTCTCGGCCACCTGCACGCACCTCGGCTGCCGCGTCGCCTGGCATGCCGCCGAAGGCCACTTCAAGTGCCCATGCCACGGCGGCGTGTTCAGCCGCGACGGGCAGGTGGTCTCTGGCCCGCCGCCCGAAGGCCTCCACCGCCTGCCGGTCCGTGTGAATCCCGACACGGCCGAACTCGAGGTGGAGCTCTGATGCGCGGCGTGTTCGACTGGCTCGACCATCGCACCGGGTTCCGCGCGCTCCGGCATCACCTGCTCGATGAACGGCTCCCGCCCGGCACGGGGTGGGCGTTTACGCTCGGCAGCCTGCTGCTGTTCGGCCTGATGATTCAGGTCGTCACGGGCACGTTGCTGGCGCTGTTCTACGCGCCCACGCCCGACCACGCCTGGGACAGCGTGCGGTACATCACCACGAGCGTCCGTGGAGGCCACCTCCTGCGCGGGTTGCACCACTGGGGCGCCAGCCTGGTGGTGGTCACGGCCGTGCTGCATCTGGTGCGCGTGGTGCTGTTTGGCAGTTACCGCGCGCCGCGGGAGATGAACTGGATCGTCGGCTTGGTGCTCCTCCACGTCATCCTGGCCTTTGGCCTGACGGGCTATCTGTTGCCATGGGATCAGCGGGCGTATTGGGCGACCGTGGTCACCATCAACATTTCGAAGCTCACACCAGTGATGGGTGAGTTTGTGGCAGATTTCCTGCGCGGCGGTCCGGACATCGGCGCGCTGACGCTCACGCGCTGGTATGCCGGGCACGTGCTGGTGTTGCCGCCCGTACTCTTCGGTCTGACCGCGCTGCACCTGTACCTGATGCGGCGGCACGGCATCTCGGGACCGATGATGCCGGTGGCGGGCGAGTCGCGGACGTTCTTTCCCTATCAGGCCGCCCGCGATCTGACGGTGGCCGTGGTGGCAGGCGTGCTGCTGGCCGCCGTGGCGTGGCAGGGCGCGCCGGCGCTTGAACCGCCGGCCGATCCCGCCGCCAGTGATTACAGCCCCAGGCCGGAGTGGTATTTCCTCGGCCTCTTCCAGTTGCTCAAGTACTTCCCCGGCCGGCTCGAGGTGGTCGGCGCCATCGTCATTCCCGGCGCGGTGATGACGGTGCTGGCGTTGCTGCCGTGGATCGATCGGGCGCGCTCGCGCGGATTGTGGGAGCGCCGCTGGTTGCTGGGCGGCCTGGCTGCCGGGGTGGCCGCGCTGACCACGTTGACCGTCATGGGCGCCATGGACAAGCCGCCCGTGTCCCGTGGCGAGTGGAACGTGCGGGAGCAGGCCGGTCTGGCGCTGATGGCTGGAGCCGCGTGCACGACTTGTCACAGCGATGCCGGCCTGGCCGGCCCCGTGGACCCGATGCGGGTGTCCCGCCCGCGCGATTGGGTGAGTGCGCACCTGCTGGATCCGCAGATGATCGCCCCGGGGTTGCGGCCCGCGCCCGAAGCCAATCAGCACGATCACGCCGCCATGCTCGCGGCGCTGGCGCGTGGCCGCTCCGGGCCTG
>JANLHE010000333.1 GCA_024653875.1 Acidobacteriota bacterium | reverse complement strand
CTCGCGGAAGACGACCGGCCCGGCGCGGCGGAGGCGCTCGATCGGCTGGCCGCGTCGCGGCCGGGCACGCCCGAGGCGTTCGGGTACCGCGCCGCGCTGGCTTACGCGGACGGCAGCAGCGCCGACGTCGATCGCTGGATGGGGCGCGCGCGCGCCGCGAATCCGCTGTTCGGGCGGGGCTACCGGATCGTCGGCGAGCAGGCCGCGCGGTTGTACCGGTTCGACGATGCGGCCGCGTTTGCCCGGCAGGCGACCGTGGTCGACGAGGAAGACCCGGAGGGGTTCGCCGACCTCGGCGTGTATTTGATGCGCTCCGGTGACGAGGCGGCCGCCCGGATCGCGCTCGAGCGCGCGTTCAAGGTCGATCCCTACAACGGCAACACGTACAACATGCTGGCATCGCTGGATCTGGTGGATGGGTTCGAGACGGTGACGGCCGGCGAGTTCGTCTTCAAGTTCGCCAAGGACGACGCTGCCGTGCTCAAGGCGTACGCCGTGCCGCTGGCCGAACAGGCCTACAAGGCGTTCGCGGGCCGTTACGGCTTCACGCCGAAGGGGCCGATTCTGGTCGAGGTCTTCCAGAAGCACGACGACTTCGCGGTCCGCACGCTGGGATTGCCCGGGCTGGTCGGCGCGCTGGGCGCGTGCTTCGGGCGCGTCATCACGATGGATTCCCCCAAGGCGCTCAAACCGGGCACGTTCAGCTGGCAGGCCACGCTGTGGCACGAGATTGCGCACGTGTTTTCCCTGCAGGCGTCGAACTACCGCGTGCCGCGCTGGCTCACCGAGGGCATCTCGGTCTTCGAGGAGCACCGCTACAACAAGGCATGGGGGCGGGAACTCGCCCTGGAGTTCGCGAGCGCGCTCTCGGAGAACCGGACGTTCGGCGTGAAGGGGCTGCCCAACGCGTTTCAGCGCCCGCGCGACCTCGCGTTCGCGTACTTCGAGGCGTCATTGCTGACCGAACATCTGGTCTCGCTCAACGGCGATGAAGGGCTGCGGACGCTGCTGGCGGCGTATGCCGGCGGGGCCAAGGACCCGGAGGCGTTCGCCAAGGCGTTCGGCAAGACCGTCGACGACATTGACGCGTCGTTCAAGGTGTTCGTCGAGAAGGAGTACGGCGCGCTGGCCAGGGCGATGGCCGACCCGCGGCCCGCGGCCGAGCGCAAAGGGCCGCAGTCCCTTGACGCGGCGCGGGCGCTTGTCGCGAAGGCGCCGGGCAGCTACATGGCACAGTGGTCGTTGGGGCAGGCGTTGCTCGAGAGTGGCGACCTGGCCGGCGCGGCGGCGGCCCTCGAACTTGCGGCCGCGCTCGCGCCCATGGCCTCGGGCGACAGCAGTCCTCGCGCGCTCCTGGCGGAGATCGCCTCCAAGCAGGGCGACGCAGCCAAGGCGCGCCGGGAACTTCGCGAGTTGCTGACCTGGGATCACGACAACGTCGTCGCCGCGCAGCGCCTGGCCGCGCTGGCGCGGGAGGCGAACGACGATGCCAACGAGGCGTTCGCGCTGCGCGTGGTGGCCGACGTGTATCCGTACGACGTGGATACGCACGTCCACCTTGGACGCCGGGCGCTGGCCCGCAAGGACTACGCGGAGGCGCTGACCGAACTGCAGGCCGTTGTGGCGCTCGGGCCGCTGAACAAGGCCGAGGCGCACACCGACTTGGCCGAGGCGTACCTGGGACTGAACCGGAAGAGCGAAGCCAAGACGGAGGCGCTCAAGGCACTGGAGCAGGCGCCGACATATGCCCGCGCCCAGGACATCCTGCTGGCCGTGATTCGGAAGCAGTAGCGTGATGACCAGAGCGATTCTCGGCGTATTCGTCTGCGTGCTGTTGCCCGTCGCGGCCGCCGCGCAACCCGCCCGCCACGCGGTCATCATCCAGGGCGCGTCCGGCGAGCCGATGTTCGCCGAGCAACACCGCGGCTGGCTGGATGCGATGGCCGCGACGCTGCGGGCCAGGTTCACGCTGGGTCCGGCCGAACTCACGGTCATGGCCGAGCAGGCGCGCGAGGGCGAACAGCGTGCGACCGCCGAGAACGTGCGCGCCACGTTCACGAAGCTCGCCGCGTCCCTGCAGTCGACGGACCTGCTGTTCGTGATGCTGATCGGCCACGGCACCGCCGACGCGGCGTCCGCCAAGTTCAACCTGGTGGGCCCCGACCTGTCCGTCGAGGACTGGAAGGCCGTGCTCGCGCCCGTCAAAGCCAGGCTCGTGTTCGTCAACAGCTCGAGCGCGAGCTTTCCGTTCGCGGCCGGGCTCACCGGCGACCGGCGCATCATCATCACGTCCACCAGCACGGCCGCGCAGCGGTACTCCACGATGTTCGCCGACGCCTTCGTCCAGGCGCTGAACGCAAGCGCCGCCGATCTCGACAAGGACGGCCGCCTGTCGATGTGGGAGGCCTTCTTCTACGCCTCCCGCATCGTCAAGCAGTACTACGAGCAGAAGGGGCTGCTCGCGACCGAGCGTCCGCTGCTTGAAGACAACGGCGACGGCAAGGGACGCGAGGCGATGTCGGCCACCGGCGAGGATGGGACGCTGTCGACCATGACGTACCTGGATGCCGTAACGGGGGCCAGGGCCGCCGATCCCGCGCTGCAGATGCTGTTGCAGAAGCAGGAACTGCTGACCGACCAGGTCGACGAACTCAAGCGGAAGAAGGCGGCCATGCCGGCCGCGGAGTACGACGCCGCGTGGGAGAAGCTGATGATTGAGCTGGCCACGGTCGGCGCCCAGATTCGCGCCAAGGGCGGCGACCAGGCCTTTTAGCCCTCGCGCCACTCCCACCGCGCGCGCTCCGGCCGCCGGAACCACCGGATGAGCGCGGCGCCGGCGAGCAGGCCGCTGGCCGGTCCATACAGCGCGGCGGGCCGGCTTCCCAGCACCTGCACCAGCGCCCACAGCGCGAGAAAGACAATCGCCGGCACCTCGACGATGACGAGGGGGAGGCGCACCAGCACGCGCGAGTGGAAGAACATCACGAAATAGGCGCCCATGACGCCGGCGACCGCGCCGCTCGTGCCCGGCATCTCCAGACGCGGAAACGGGCCGGCCCACGTGAGGGCCAGCGCGGCCGTGGCGCCGCACACCACGCAGAACCCCAGGAACCGTCCGTGGCCCATCTGGTCTTCGACGTTCTCGCCGAAAATCCGGAGGGCGATCATGTTGGCGGCGAGCAGGACCAGGTGCGCGCGCGGAAACAGCGCGAGCTGCGCGACGATGGTGAATCCGATGAGGGCCCAGGTGGCGACGGGCGCCGTGCGCGGGGGTATGACGTCACGGAGCGGAAAGAGCATACTGAGGCCGGAACGTATCGTAACCTTTGACGGAGTAGCGCGCGTGACGTGTCGATCCTGTGGAACCACCATTGCCGAGAAGGCCATCGTTTGTTACAAGTGCGGAACGCCGACCGAAGATCTGGCGCCGGTGACCCGCGGCCCGGCCGGCGCGGCCCGGTCGTCGGTGCCCTGGGTGGCCGTGGCCGCCGTGCTGGAGGTCGCCGCCCTGGCGGCCGTGTACTGGTTCGGACGCGAAGCCGGCTGGCCGGTGTGGCAGCAGGTGGTGGCGGTGGGCGCCGTGCTGGCCGCCGGCACCCTGGTGACGCTCCGCGTGTCAGCGGGCGCGCGTTCCGGTAGACTTCGTCGGAAATGACTACCGGACAGATTCCACTGGAGCCCCTGCGGCTGGACGTGTCGGACACCCAGGGCGAGCGGCCCGTGGTCGTGGACAAGAGCCCGTTTGCCATCGGCAGGCGCGAGACCAACGACCTGCGGCTGGCCGGCAGCGAGGTATCGCGGGAGCATGCCATCCTGGAAGTGGTGGACGGCGCATGGACCGTGCGCGACCTGGGATCCCGGTACGGCACGTCGGTGAACGAGGCGCCCATCACCACGCACAAGCTGATGTCGGGCGATCGCATCCGGCTGGGCCGGGGCGGCGGCGCGGACATCCTCTGCTTTTTCGGCTCCGAGACGTCGGTGCTGTCGCGGTCGATGACCGGCGCGCGTGATGACCTTCGGCAGATCACGGCCTTGCTCGAGGGCTTCCGGTCGCTGGGGTCCGGCCGCGTGCTGCAGGAGGTGCTGGCGCTCGTGCTCGATGCCGCCATCGAACTGTCCGGCGCGGAGCGCGCCTTCATCATGCTGGCCGGCGACGGGGACGCGCTTGAGTTCAAGCTGGCCCGGGGCCGCGGCAAGGTGACCCTGACCGACGCCACGTTCGGGATCAGCCGCAAGATTCCGGAAGAGGTGTTCCGCGTGGGCCAGACCCGCGTGGTGGCGGACCTGCTCGACGGCGCGCTGGCGGACGTGCACCAGGGGACGGTGGCGCTCGGGATCCGCAACGTGGTGTGCGTGCCCCTCAACGCGGTCCTCTACGTCGACAGGGCCGAGGCGAACACCGAGGACCGGCGCATCGGCGTGTTGTATCTCGACAGCCGCGAGAAGGGGAACCTGCTCACCGAGTCCACGCGCCGCGCCCTGGACACGCTGGCGTCGGAAGCGTCGGTGGCGATCCAGAACGCGCAGCTGTATCGCGAGAAGCTCGAAAAATCGAAGATGGAACACGAGATGCGCATCGCGGCGGAGATTCAGCAGGCGCTGATGCCCAAGCCGCTGGCCAGCCTCCGCTTCGTGGAAGCGGCGGCCGCCTCCATTCCGTGCCGATCGATCGGTGGAGACTTCTTCGACTACCTGGACTTCGACGGCAAGGCCTTTGGCTTCACCCTGGGCGACGTGGCCGGCAAGGGGCCGCCCGCGGCCCTGCTGAGCGCGCTGATGCAGGGCATGTTCGCCTCGCACGTCCACGGGCTGGACGGCACGGCGTCGCTGGTCAGCACGGCGAATAAGGTCCTGTGCAAGCGGGGCATCGAGTCGCGGTTTGTGACGCTGATGTTCGGCATCCTCCAGGCCAATGGCAGCCTCACCTACACCAACGCCGGGCACAACCCCCCGTTCGTGGTGGGGCCGTCCGGGGTGCGCCGGCTCGAGGAGGGCGGCCCGGTCGTGGGCCTGCTGGAGTTCGCGCCGTACTCGGAGGCGACCGTGCAGCTGGTCCCGGGCGACATCGTGGTGGTCTTCAGCGACGGCGTCTCCGAAGCCCTCAACGCCGAGGAAGAGGAGTTTGGGGATGACCGGCTGCTGGCCGCGATCCAGGCGGCCAACGCCCAGACCGCCGAGGGGCTGGTGGCGCACGTGTTCGACGTCGTCAGCGAGTTCACCAGGGGCACCGCGCAGGGTGATGACATCACCGCGATGGTGATCCGGTATCGGGGCACCGACGCCGTATGACACGCACCCGGGTGCTGGTGTTGATGTGGCTGGTCCTGGGCGCGGTGGTCTGGAACGCGGCGTTTGATGTGTGGATGTCCGGCGCGCCGCGGGAATACCTGCTGCGCGCGGCCACCTGGGAACTGGGGCGCGGGCCCGAGCCGGACATGGCCGGCCTGATGGCGGGCGCCGTCCGCGGGGGGGTGATCCGGGCCACCGCCTGGACCGCGCTCATCGTGGGCGCCGGCCTGCTGACCATTCGACTGAGGAAGTAATGCATCCGCTGATTTACGACTGGAACGAAGTGGGTACCGGCCCGGTCGTGCGCCGGCCCGTGATGCTCGACGACGAGACCCTGCGGGACGGGCTGCAATCCCCGTCGGTGACCACGCCGTCGATTGACGACAAGATCCGCATCCTCCACCTGATTGACGCGCTGGGCATCGAGACGGCGGACATCGGGTTGCCGGGCGCGGGCCCGCACGTGGTGGCCGATGTGGAGCGGCTTGCCGGGGAGATCGTCAGCGCCCGCCTCAAGGTGCGGGCCAACTGCGCCGCGCGCACGGTGCTGGCCGACATCATCCCGGTGGCCCGGATCTCGCAGACGGTCGGTATGCCCATCGAGTGCTGCACGTTCATCGGGTCCAGCCCCATCCGGCAGTACGCGGAGGACTGGACGCTGGACCGGCTGGTGGCGCTGACCGAGGAGGCCGTGGGCTTCGCCGTGAAGGAGGGCCTGCCGGTGATGTACGTCACCGAGGACACCACCCGCGCGGATCCAAACTCCCTGCGGCGCCTGTACACCGCGGCCATCCGGGCGGGCGCCTCGCGGGTGTGCATCGCGGATACGGTCGGCCACGCCACGCCGGCGGGCGCCGCGGCCGTCACGCGGTTTGTCCAGTCGATCGTGGACGAGTGCGGGGGCGGCATCGGCATCGACTGGCACGGGCACCGGGATCGCGACCTCGCCATCAGCAACTCGCTGGCGGCCTGGGAGGCCGGGGCCACCCGGCTGCACGGCGCGGCGATCGGCATCGGCGAGCGGGTGGGCAACACCCCGATGGACCTGCTGCTGGTCAACCTGGTGCTGCTGGGCCAGCGGCACGACGACCTGTCCCGGCTGGGGGAATACTGCGAACTGGTCTCCCGGGTCTGCGGCGTGCCCCTGCCGGCGAACTACCCGGTGCTGGGGCGGGACGCCTTCCGCACGGCCACCGGGGTCCACGCCGCCGCGGTGATCAAGGCGTACAAGAAGCAGGATCCGGCGCTCATCGATGCGGTCTACTCGGGCGTGCCGGCCAGTCTGGTGGGGCGTGAACAGGTGATTGAGGTGGGGCCGATGTCCGGCAAATCCAACGTCGTCTACTGGCTCGAGCGGCGCGGGTTGGAGGCCACCGACGCGCGTGTGGAGCGGATCTTCGCGGCGGCCAAGAAGGCGTCCACGGTGCTGACCGAGGCGGAGATTCGCGGCATGCTCTAGGCGCCGCCGGGGAGGCTCAGAGGGGCGGCATGCGTTTTCTCCTCTGAAAATGCCCGTAACTGTGCGAGACTAGGGCGCGACGCATAGCGCGTCTTCCAAGGAGACGAGATGGCGAAGAAAGCTGCGAAGAAAGCTGCGAAGAAAGTCGCGAAGAAAGTTGTGAAGAAGGTCGTGAAGAAGGCGGCGCCGAAGAAGAAGACCGCGCGCAAGGCCAACGCGGCGTTCATGAAGCCGGTTCAGCCGAGCGCGACGCTCGCGGCTGTCGTGGGCGACAAGCCGATTCCGCGTACCGAGGTGACCAAGCGCCTCTGGGCCTACATCAAGAAGAACGGCCTGCAGGACCAGAAGAACAGGCGGATGATCAAGGCTGATGACAAGCTCAAGGGCGTGTTCGGTGGCAAGGCCATGGTGAACATGTTCGAGATGACGAAGCTCGTCAGCAAGCACCTCAAGTAAGACAACGACTCGCGGAAAACTGACGGCGGCTGCACGCGCAGCCGCCGTTTGTTTTTGTACGGACTCAAGACCTCTGAGGTGCAACCTCAGAGGTCCTGACAGGCGTTCTGAGGTGAAACCTCAGAGGTCTTTCCTTAGATATCCGATGATGTCGGGGAGGGCGGCCAGGAGCACGTCGCCCACGACCTGCAGCGACGCCGCGGAGACGTTCTCCAGCGTGTCGGTGGCCGTGTGCCAGTGCCCGTCGGCGATGAAGTTGTTCAGGTCGATCAGGTCAATCGAGGGCACGCCGGCCCGGACGAAGTGCAGGTGGTCGTCTTCGATCGTCGTCTGCACGTCGACAAACTGGCGCGTGTGGCCCAGGCGCTTCGCCGCCCCCCAGACGATGTCGTTGAGCCAGCCGGCGGAGTAGCTGTCGCGCTCGATCTGCAGCGTCTTGCTGCCAATCATGTCTACCAGGACCATCGCCTTGATGCCGGCCAGCGCGTTGGCCCTGGTCGCCTGCTGCACGTAATACCGGCTGCCGTATGTCGAGTCCCGGTTGATGTCCCACTCGACGACGGCCTCCTCGCCGTCGAACCACACGAACTCGTAGGTGAACTCGCGCGGCTGGTCCTGCAGGGACCGGACCAGCTCGATGAGGAACGCCGCGCTGGACCCGCCGTCGCTGGCCCCGACGAACCGGATGTCCTTGAAGAGCTTGGTGTCGTAGTGGCCCGTGAAGAGGATCCGGTCCGTGCGGCGGCCGGGCAGGGTGACCACGAGGTTGATCATGTCCACCGGGCCGATCGGGGTGGTCGCCGTGAAGGTCTGTTCCTGGACGGTCAGGCCCATTCCGGAAATCTGGCGGGTGATGTACGCGCGCGTGCGGCGCAGGGCCTCCGACCCGGAGGGCCGCGGACCGAGGTCAACCATCGCTTTCAGATGGTCCCAGGCGCGCGCGGAGTCAAAGCTGGCGGCTTTGGCCTGGGGCGCCGTCTGCGACGCTCCAGCGGCGCCTGCGGACCCGGAACAGGCCAGCAGGGTACAGATCAGCGCAAAACCGGTGGCGGCACGAAGTGGCATGCAGTCTCCTTCGGGCCCCTGAGGCCCGGGTTACCCCCGCGTGGCGCGAGGCACGTAGTCACGGCGCGCCGCGCCGATGTAGATCTGGCGCGGACGGGCAATCTTCTGGTCGGCGTCGCGCAGCATCTCATCCCACTGCGCCAGCCAGCCCGCGGTGCGCGGAATGGCAAAGAGCACGGGGAACATGTCGAGCGGGAACCCCATGGCCTGGTAGATCAGGCCGGAGTAGAAGTCCACGTTCGGATACAGCTTGCGGCTGACAAAGTATTCATCTTCAAGGGCGATGCGTTCAAGCTCGAGCGCGATGTCGGTCAGCGGGTTCCGGCCGGTGACGTCAAACACCAGGTCGGCCGTCTGCTTGATGATCCGGGCGCGCGGGTCGTACGACTTGTAGACCCGGTGGCCGAAGCCCATGAGCCGGCCGTCGCCGCCCTTGACGCGCGCGATGAACGCGGGCACGTTGGCGACCGAGCCGATCTCCTTGAGCATGTGCAGCACCGCCTCGTTGGCCCCGCCGTGCAGGGGGCCGTAGAGCGCGGCCGCCGCGCCCGCCAGCGAGGCGTACGGGTCGGCCTGCGAGCTGCCGATGCTCCGCATGGCGCTGGTGCTGCAGTTCTGCTCGTGGTCGGCGTGCAGGATGAACAACACGTCCAGCGCGCGCTCGAGCACCGGGTGCGGCCGGTACTTCAGCTCGGTCATCTTGAACAGCATGTTCAGGAAGTTGCCGGTGAAGCTCAGGTCGTTGTCCGGGTAGACGTACGGCCGGCCGATCGAGTGCCGGAAGGCGTAGGCCGCGATGCTCGGCACCTTGGCGATGAGCCGGGAAATCTGGAGCCGCCGGGTCTCCGCGTTGGTGATGTCCTTGGCGTCCGGGTAGATGGTGGACAGGGCGCCGACCGTGGAGAGGAAGATGCCCATCGGATGGGCGTCGTACTGGAACCCCTCCATGAACTTCTTGATGTTCTCGTGCAGCATCGTGTGGAGCGTGATCTCGCGGCTCCAGGCGTCGAGTTCGGCGGTGTTCGGCAGTTCACCGTTCAGGATCAGCGCCGCCGTTTCCAGGTAGGTGCTGTGCTCGGCCAGCTGATCGATCGGGTAGCCCCGGTACTCGAGGATGCCCTTGTCGCCGTCGATGAAGGTGATGCTGCTGCGGCACGAGGCCGTGTTCTGGAATGCCGGGTCGTACGTCATCAGGCCGAAGTCGTCGGGCGAGGCCTTGATCTGCCGGAGGTCCATCGCGCGGATCGTGCCCTCGGCGATGGGGACGTCGTATTGTTTCCCGGTGCGGTTGTCGGTGATGGTGAGCGTGTCGGCCATATCTCTCAATGCTGGTGGTCGTCTTCCTCGTCGTCACCGTACGAGCCGGGGTCGGACGAGTCGGGCATGGTCTCGCTGGCCGGGCCGGGCACACGATAGTCGCCCTGCAGCCACCGGCCCAGATCGGCCAGCTGACATCGTTCACTGCAGAAGGGCTGCCATCGCGGGTCTGAAGGTTGCAGGCGGCAATAGACGCACCGCTGCTGACCGGACATCCCCGCCATTCTACATTACTGGTGCCGGACGTCCTTCGCGCTGACCATGAAGATGACGTCCTCGGCGACGTTGGTGGCGTGGTCGCCGATCCGCTCCAGGTGGCGGGAAATGAGGATGAGGTCCAGGGACGGCTCGATGGTGGAGGCGTCACGGAGCATGTAGGTCAGGAGCTCGCGGAAGACCTGGGTCTTCAGGCTGTCCAGATCGTCGTCCTGGGCCAGCACCTGTTGCGCCAGATCCACGTCCCGGCGGACGAAGGCGTCCAGGGCATCCCGGAGCATCACCTGCGCCAGCTCGGCCATCTTGGGAATGTCGATGAGTTCCTTGACCGCCGGGTGCCGCAGGTAGCGGCGGACCGCTTCGGCGATGTTCACCGCCAGGTCGCCCACGCGCTCCAGGTCGGTATTGATCTTGACGGCCGCCACGATGGCGCGCAGGTCCACCGCCATCGGCTGGTGCAGGGCGAGCAGCTTGAAGCAGCGGTCGTCGATTTCAATGTGGAGCTGGTTGATCGCCGCATCGCCCACCAGCACGCGCTCGACCAGCGCGTTGTCCCGGTCCACGACGCTGCGCACGGCCAGCCGCAGGCGTTCCTCGGCCAGCCCGCCCATCTCGAGCAGTCGTCCCTTGAGCTCGTCGAGCTCGTCCTGAAAGTGTCGTCCGTGGCGTTCCATGCTGTGGTTTCGAAGCTTAACCGAAACGGCCGGTGACATAGTCTTCCGTCAGCTTTTCGGCGGGGTTGGTGAAAATGGTCGCGGTCGGGCCCGACTCCACGAGCCGGCCCAGCCAGAAGAAGGCGGTCCGGTCGGAGACCCGCGCGGCCTGCTGCATGTTGTGCGTCACGATGACGATCGTGTAGGTGGACTTGAGCTCGTAGATCAGCTCCTCGATGCGCTGCGTGGCAATGGGGTCCAGCGCCGAGGCCGGTTCGTCCATCAGCAGGATCTCCGGCTGAATCGCCAGCGCGCGCGCGATGCACAGCCGCTGTTGCTGCCCGCCCGACAGGGCCTGCGCCGACTCGGTGAGCCGGTCCTTCACCTCGTCCCAGATCGCCGCGGCCTTCAGGCTCTCTTCGATACGGCCCTCCATGTCGCTGCGGCTCGTGGCGAGGCCGTTGATGCGCAGGCCGTAGGCGATGTTCTCGAAGATGGACTTGGGAAAGGGGTTGGACTTCTGGAAGACCATGCCCACGCGGCGCCGCAGGCCAACCACGTCGGTTGAGGGCGCGTAGATATCTTCTCCGTCGATGGTGATGCGGCCTTCGAGACGGGTGCCGGGGATGATGTCGTTCATCCGGTTCAGCGTGCGAAGAAACGTGCTCTTTCCGCAGCCGGACGGCCCGATGAACGCCGTGACCACGTTGGCATTGAGCGAGATGGTGATGTCAGACAGCGCCTGCTTGGCGCCGTAGTAGAAGTTCATCCCCTGCACGTCAATTTTGACTGGCGTGGCCGGGTGTGGGGCGCCGGTGGTCAGCGTCGACAGCGGTCGCAGTACGGTCGTCATGCGCGGGCTTTCTGGAACCGGTCACGCAGCACGATGGCCACGGCGTTCATGGAGAGAAGCAGGACCAGCAGCACGATGATGCCGGCTGCCGCATTTTCCGCAAACGCCGCCTGCGGTTTGGAGATCCAGTTGTAAATCTGAATGGGCAGCACCGTGAAGGGAGACATGACGCCCGACGGCGTGAAGTCAATGTACGCGAGCGCGCCGATGGTGATGAGCGGTGCCGTTTCGCCGATGGCGCGCGACATCGCCAGGATCAGGCCGGTCAAGATGCCGGGCAGGGCGCCGGGCAGCACCTGATGCCAGATCGTCTGCCACTTGGTCGCGCCAAGGGCGTAGGAGCCTTCGCGCGCCGACATGGGAACGGTGCGGAGCGCTTCGCGCGTCGAGAGGATGACCACCGGCAGCGCCAGCAGGCCGAGCGTGGCGCCGCCGGACAGCACCGACGGACCCCACCCGAACACCCGCACGAAAATGCCGAGGCCGAGCAGGCCATAGATGATCGACGGCACGCCGGCCAGGTTCGCAATGTTGATCTCAATCAGCCGGGCCAGCCGGCCGCCGCCGCCGTACTCCTCGAGGTAGACGGCGGCGCCGATGCCCAGCGGCAGCGCCAGGCCGGCGGTGACCAGCAGCACGTACAGGCTGCCGAGCAACGCCGGATAGATCCCTGCCAGGTGGGCCCGTCCAGAGGGCATGCTGGTCAGGAACTGCCAGTCCAGGCGCCGCCAGCCATCAGACCAGACGTCGTACAGCAGCGCCGTCAGGGCGACCAGCGACAGCGTGAGCACCAGGATGCTCATGGTCTGCAGCAGGCGATCGCCGGCGATCCGGCGCGAGGCAGATGTCACGCGTACTGCTCCCGGAACCGGCGCCGCAGCCAGTCGCTAATGAGGTTGAGAACAAAAGTCATGAGAAAGAGCAAGGTGCCCACGGCGAAGATCGTGCGGTAGCCGATCGAGCCGGTGGGCATGTCGCCCATGCTGACCTGGACGATGTAGGCGGTCATCGTTTCCACCGGCTGGAGGGGATTGGCCGTCAGCCGCGGTTGCTGACCCGCCGCAATCGCCACAATCATCGTCTCGCCAATCGCCCTGGACATTGCCAGGATGAACGACGCGGAAATGCCGGAGAACGCGGCGGGCACGACCACCCGGAGCGCCGCCTGCATCCGGGTGGCCCCCAGGGCGTACGCGCCTTCGCGCAGCCCCGTCGGCACCGCGTGCAGCGCGTCTTCGGACAGCGAGGAGACCAGCGGCAGGATCATAATCCCCATGACCAGCCCGGGGCTCAGGGCGTTGAACAGCGCCAGGTCCGGCAGCACCCGCTGCAGCAGCGGTGTCACAAACAGCAGCGCAAAGTAGCCGAACACGATCGTCGGCACACCCGCGAGGATCTCCATGACGGGCTTGACCACGCGCCGGACGCGCGGCGGCGCGTACTCACTCAGATAGATCGCCGAGAGCAAGCCCGCCGGCATCGCCACGGCCATGGCGATGACCGACACCAGGATCGTGCCGCCGACCAGGGGCAGGACGCCGAACTGCGCGTCGTAAAACAGCGGCGTCCAGACCGTTCCGAACAGGAACTCGGTGATCGGCACTTCACGGAAGAAGCTGACCGTTTCGAACGCCAGCGCGCCGATGATGCCGGCAGTAATGAGTACAGACCCGGCGGCGCACAGCAGGAGCGCGCGTTCGATCAGCCACTCCACCCACCGCTGGGTCTGGCGCGTCACTACTGACGGCCCTGCAGCAGTTCGGTCAGCGACTTCTGCGACTGGGCGGCGTGGTCGGCGAACATCGTGCCCGTGGTGCGCGCAGCGAGGCGCGCCTTGACCAGCGCCAATTCCGCGTCGGTCAGGGACACGTACCCCACTTCCTTCGAGATCGCGGCCGCGTTGTTGAGATAGAAGTCGGCGAACTTCTGGACTTCCGGCCGGGCCGCGAGCGCGTTGATGCTCAGGTAGATGAACAGGGGGCGCGACAGCGGGCGGTAGGTGCCGTTGCGCACGACGTCGAACGAGGGCTGAATCGGGCCCGCGCCGTTCGCCGGATTCTCGTCGTCAATGCCGAGGAGCGTGAGCCGGCCGCGGTTTTCTTCGTAGTAGGCCAGGCCCATGTAGCCGAGCGCGTACTCGTCACCCGACACACCCTGCACGAGCACGTTGTCGTTCTCACTCGACGTGTAGTCGCCGCGGCTCTTTTTGGCTGTGCCGACGGTGGCTTCGGTGAAGTAGTCGAAGGTCCCGGAGTCGGTGCCGGCACCGTAGAGGTTGATGTTCTTGTCCGGCCAGCCGGCGCGAATCTGGCTCCACTGCATGACCTTGCCCTGGGCTTCAGGCGCCCACAGCTTCTTGAGTTCAGCGACGGTCATCGAGGTGGCCCACGTGTTCTTCGGATTCACGACCACGGCGAGTCCGTCGTATGCGACGGGCAATTCCACGAATCCGATTGACGCCTGGCCGCACGCCTCGAGTTCCGAGGCGCTGATGGGTCGGGACGCGTCGGACACCACCGTTTCGCCGCGACAGAACTTCTTGAAGCCGCCGCCGGTGCCCGTGAAGGCGACCGTGACCGGCGCCGCGCCATCGGTCTTGCCGAAGTCTTCGGCGATGGCCTCGCTGATGGGATAGACCGTGCTGGAGCCGTCAATGGCAATGACGGCCGCTGGGGTGGATGACGACGCCTGCTCGTTTCCACCGCCACAGGCGGCGGCAACGACGGCGGGCAACAGGAGGGCAACTGACAGAAGGCGCATTCTCATGCTGTTGAGCGTACGAGCGGCCGATTTCACACCAGTTTCCATCATGTAAATTCGGTGTTACAAGGCCCGCGCGATGGGGCGGGGCGCCCGGCGGCGGCCCAGGGCGGGCGCGGCTTCAAACGCGAGGGGGCGGTCAAGCAACGCGGCCAGCGGCGCGGCCTGCCGCTGGGCGGCCCACAGTTCAAGTTCGGGATCGTCGCCCGTGCGCAACCGCACCCGGAGGCCCTCGGCCGTCTCCTTGACCTCGATGCCGCCCACCACCTGCGTGTGGCTGCGGTCGAGGCCTTCGGCCAACCGCAGCATCGCGCCCAGGAGCCGGACCGTCCGGCGCCGGTCGGGCGAGAGTTGGCCGAAGTCGCTGTGGCTCTTTCTGGGGGTGGCCTGGCGATGGTAGCGGGCCACCAGCGACATCAGCATGATCTCGTCCGGCTCGAAGCCGCGCAGGTCCCCGTGCTGGATCAGGTACTGCGAGTGCTTGTGGTGGCGCTCGTAGCTGATGTGGATGCCGATGTCGTGCAGCAGGGCCGCGAACTCCAGCCACTCGCGCTCACGCGGGCTCATGCCGTGATCGGCCTGGGTGGCGTCGAACAGGCTGAACGACAGGCGCGCCACCTGCGCGGCATGCGGCGCCGCGTAATTGCACCGTTCGGCCAGCTCGATCACGCTGCGGCGCCGCACGTCCGGATACCGTTCCACGCTGCGGATGTGGGCGCCGTTCTTCTTGATGTAGTCCAGCACCAGGCCCTCGCGCAGCGCGAAGTCGCACAACGTGAGGTCCGGGGCCTCCAGCGATGCCAGCAGGGTGTCGAGCAGCACGGCGCCGGCGACCGTCACGTCGGCGCGGGCCGGGTCAAGCCCCGGCATCGCCAGACGCTCTTGCAGCGTCATGGCGGCGAGGCTCTTGCGCAGGCGGCGCAGCTGTTTGGTGGTCACACGGCGATTACGGAGGTCGCCCGTGGTGCCGGTCGCGAGGGCGCCCAGCGCGTGAATGGTGCCCGACGTGCCGATGACCCGGCGGAAGCCGCGGGCCTTGAGCGCGCGGATGTGCACGTTCGTCTGGCGCCGCACGTACCGTTCAATCCGAGCCTCATCGCCGCGGCTGAGCGGGTCGCTCTTCACGAAGCGCTCGGTGAGCCGGATGACGCCGATCTTGAAACTGCGCCCCACCTGCATCCGGGCCGCGGTGCCGAAGGTGATCTCCACGCTGCCGCCGCCGATGTCGACGACCACCGCGGCCTGTCCGCCGACGCCCGAGGCGTAGGCGGCCGCCAGGTGGATCAGCCGGGCCTC
>JANLHE010000332.1 GCA_024653875.1 Acidobacteriota bacterium | reverse complement strand
TTGATGCCTGCCCCAGCCGCCCGCCGCCTCACGATGCCCGACCAGGGCATCGAATCCCTGTACGGTCCGTTTGATGAACACCTGAAGACGCTCGAGACCGCGCTGGGTGTGCGGCTCAAGACGCAGGGCCACGAGTTGATCATCGAGGGTGGCCTGGATGAGGTGGACCGCGCGGAACACATCATGGGCCAGCTCGGCCGGCTGCTCGATTCGGGCTATCGCTTCGGACGCGGCGACGTGAAGACGGCGGCGCAGTTGCTGACGCAAAATCCGAACATCGAATTACAGGAATATTTCCTGCGCGGCAACGCGCGCTCCGCCGGGCGCAAGCAGGTGGCGCCCAAGAGCGTGATGCAGCGCGCGTACCTGGACGCGATTGAGGCGCACGACGTGGTGTTCGGCGTGGGGCCCGCCGGCACCGGCAAGACCTATCTCGCCATGGCGCAGGCCGTGGCGTACCTGCTGGCCAAGCGCGTCACCCGCATCATCCTGGCCAGGCCGGCCGTGGAGGCGGGTGAAAAGCTCGGATTCCTGCCTGGCGACCTGCAGGAAAAGGTGAATCCCTATCTGCGTCCCCTGTACGACGCGCTGCACGACATGCTCGATGCGGACCGCGTGGAGCGGCTCCTGGAGCGCGGCGTGATTGAGGTGGCGCCGATTGCGTTCATGCGCGGGCGCACGCTCAACGACGCGTTTGTCATTCTCGACGAAGCGCAGAACACGACGTCCGAACAGATGAAGATGTTCCTGACGCGTCTGGGCTTTGGCTCCAAGGCGGTCATCACGGGCGACGTGACGCAGATCGACCTGCCGGCGGGCAAGGGCTCCGGGCTGATCGAAGCCCTGAAGGTGATCGCCAACATCGAGGAGATTGCCGTAGTGCGGTTCGACGAGCGCGACGTGGTCCGCCATCCGTTGATCCAGAAGATCGTGCGCGCCTACGACGCGTACACGCAACCGAAAGTGCCGGGCCTGTGATTACCGTCTCGGTCACCGATGGCCGCGGCCGCCCGTGGCCGTCCCAGACGCTGGGCCGCTGGCTGGCCGCCCACGCGCCGGCGCGCGCGCGCGGCGAGGTGACGATCGCGCTCGTCACGGATCCGGCCATGCGCCGCCTCAATGCCGCGTTCAGGCGCGCGGACTACGCGACCGACGTGCTCTCCTTTCCGTCCGGCGAGCCCGGTGTGCTTGGTGATATCGCCATCGCCCGCGGCGTGGCCGCCCGCCAGGCCCGGCAATTGGGCCACCGCGAGGCCACCGAACTCAGGGTGCTGGCCCTGCACGGCCTCCTCCACCTTTTGGGATACGATCACGACACCGATCGGGGAGAGATGCAGCGGGCGGAAGAACGCCTGCGGCAACGGGCCGGCCTTCCAGCCGGCCTGATTGCCCGCGCAACCCGCTCGCACACGCGATGATTCCTTTAGCCGTTTTTCTGGTGGCCTGCGCGGTCGCCTACCTCGCGGTCGTGGAGACGGCGTTTGGCGTCCTTATGCGCCTGCCCGAACGGCTTGAGGCCGAGCGCGAGAGCGCCGCCGACGGCCTCGCGGCGTACCTGGAAGATCCCCTCACGTTCTTTGTCCCCGCGCGCCTGCTGCGCGGACTCCTGCTGATCCTGGCCATGGTCCTGCTGGCGCAACCGATCGGCACGGGGTGGTACGGCGGGCTGATCCTGTTTCTCTCGGGCGCCACGCTGGTCATCCTCGCCGGTCACGTGCTGCCGGCGCTCGTCGTTCGCCGCGCCCCTGAACGCCTGCTCAAGCTGATGCTGCCGCCGTTCACCGCGATGTCCAACATCATCACGCCGCTGACGTCGCTCATCATCGGCTGGCTGGGGACGGCGGAGGAGCCCGCGCCCAGGGCGAACGGCAACGGGCACTCGTCGCCCGACCAGCCTTCCGAGCCCACGGCGGGCGAGGAAGACGGCAAGCTCCTGCGCTCGGTGGTGGACTTTGGCGACACGCTGGTGCGCGAGGTCATGACGCCGCGGCCCGACGTGGTCGCGATTCGCGCCGAGGCGAGCATCGAGGACCTGCGCGCGCTCGTGCGGGAGCAGGAATACTCGCGGCTGCCGGTCTTTCGTGAGAACCTCGACAACATCGTGGGCCTTGTCGTGGTGAAGGATTTGATTCAACTGCGGGAGCCCATGGCCGAGGGCGCGAAGGTCACGGACCTCATGCGTCCGGCGGCGTTCGTGCCCGAGACCAAACGCGTGGCCGACCTGCTGCGCGAGTTTCAGCAGAAACGGTTTCAGCTGGCGATGGTGGTGGACGAGTACGGCGGCATCGCCGGGCTGGTGACGGTGGAGGATCTGGTCGAGGAACTCGTCGGGGAAATCCGCGACGAGTACGACCTGGAGGCCGAACCCATCGTGCATGAGGCCGATGGCGCGATTGTGTTCAGCGCCAAGGTGGCGATCGAGGAAATGACGGACCGTCTGGGGATCACGATTGACGAGGCAGGATTTGAAACCGTGGGTGGGTACGTGTTGACCAGGGCAGGACGGGTGCCCGCCACCGGCGAGCGCCTCGAAGCCGACGGCCTCTCGATCGAAGTGCTGGAAGCCGAGCGCCGCCGCATCCACAAGGTGCGCGTGCGCCGCCTGGAGAGTGACGAAGAGCAGGTCTCATGAAAGCCGGCTACGTCGCCCTCGTGGGCCGGCCGAATGCCGGCAAGTCCACGCTCTTGAACCGGCTCATCGGCCAGAAGCTGTCGATCGTGTCGGACAAGCCCCAGACGACGCGGCACCGGATCACCGGCGTGCTGAACAGGCCCGACGGGCAGTTGGTGTTCATCGACACGCCGGGGATTCACAAGCCCGAACACACGATGAACCGCCGCATGGTGAAGGCCGCGCTCGACACCCTGCGCGAGGCGGACGTGGTCGTCCTGCTGGTGGATGCCACCGAGGAGGCCGGCTGGGGCGATCGCTACGTCATGGATCTGCTGGCCGACCTCCACAAGCCCCTCATCATCGTCCTGAACAAGGTCGATCGGCTGAAGGACAAGACGGTCTTGCTGCCGCTCATCGAAAGCTACGCGAAGGGTATTCCCAATCAGGCCGTCGTGCCGCTGTCGGCGCTCAGGGGCGATAACGTCGAGGGCCTGGTCACGGAGATGATTGGCGCGCTGCCGGAAGGAGAGCCGCTCTTCGACGAGGACTACTTCACCGACCAGAGCGAGCGCACGCTCGCCTCCGAGCTGATTCGCGAGAAGGTGCTGGTGCACACGCGCGACGAGCTGCCGTACAGCACGGCGGTGGTCATCGACCAGTTCACGGAACCGGAGACCCCCGGCGCCGTCAC
>JANLHE010000331.1 GCA_024653875.1 Acidobacteriota bacterium | reverse complement strand
GGGCAACGCCGCGCGGGCCACCCGCTGTGTCTCGCCATCCATCGTCACATTGGTGTCGGTGGTGACCGCGAATTCGTCAATCTGCACGCGGTCGCTGTCCACGGGCGTGGCCACAATCTGCCGGGACAGCAGCGTGGTGCCGCCCGTGCCGACAAAAAACACCCGGTCGTACGTCGCCAGCGCCCCGCGCAGGAACTCGCGAAAGATCACGCGATCGGGTTTGGGCGAGTGGAGGACCAGCACGGTCTTGTCGTAGATGTAGGCCAGCGGCAGACCCAGCACATGGATGTCCGACCCGGCATTGCGCGATTCCATGATGATCAGATCGCGCGGCGTGAATCGCCCCGCGAGCCGTTCCACATACGGAATCATGTTGCGGTACTCGACGTGGGACACGACCGGCGCCGCCGCCGCGGTGTAGTGCACGGCCGCGGCCGCCAGCAGCAGGGCGCCGGCGGCTGGACGAATCAGCGCCAGTCCGCGCAGTCGTCCGCTGATGACACCCAGGGCCGCGAACGCGGCGAACAGCAGGGACCCCGGCAGGATGATCGCGAGATACCGCCGGGTCAGCCAGAAGTGCTCGGGCACGATCTTCAGCTTGTAGAACAGGAACACGGAAAACGCCGCGAAGGTGAGCACCAGCGCCGGATCGCGCCAGAAGTCGCGGCGGCCGGTCAGCGCGACGCCCGCGAGCGCGGCCAGCCACATGGGCCACCACAGATACAGATCCACGAAGTCGCGCAGGGCATACGCATCCCAGGGCGTCAGCTTGCCGCCCGCCTCGCGGAAGACGTACGCGTAGCACGACAACACGGCCATGGCCACGGCCAGCGCGATCGGCAGCCAGCGCCGCACGGCATCCGCATGACGCTCGCGGCTCCACCACAGCAGCGCCAGCGCCACCACGCCGGCCAGCACGGCGGCGGCCACGTTGAGCACGGGCAAGTTGACGAGGAAGACCATCGCCCGCCAGAAGTATGCGCGCATCAGGCCCGTCAGATACCAGAGGCCCAGCCCGGCACCCAGAGCGGCGGGCGCGAGGAACCGCATCGCGAGCCGTTCGCCGTGCGACATCAGCCACACGAGCACGACGGTGCCGGCCATGACCAGCAGCGCCAGTAACGCGTCGACCCGTGAGAACAACTGCAGGCTGATGACCCACGCCGCCACGGGTCCAAAGAACGCGTCGTCATCCTGATGCGCGCGCGCGAACGCCAGCAGCGCCGCGAACAGGCCGGCTTGCAGGACGATGTCGCTGTTGGGATACCGCGCGAACCAGACCTGAATCACGTGCAGCGTGAGGAGCGCCGCCGCGGCAAACGCCGCGCCACGGCCCATCAGCCGCGCGCCGGCGAAGTAGACGGCGAGCACGCCCAGGATGCCCCACCCGGCCACGGTCGCGCGGGCGCCGGTCAGACCGTCGACCCCGTAGCCGATGGCGATCGAGGCCGGCAGGAGGTGTGGGAACTGGCCGACCACGCGGCCCGACGCGGGATCCTGGATGGGGAATCCCATGAACATGGTGCCGTAGTAGTCGGCGTTGTGTTCAGACGGGAAGAAGAGGTCGCGGGCGAAGCCGGGGACCGCCGCGACCGCGCGGTCCGTGATCACCAGCGTCCCGCGCTGGGCGATCTGGATCCCCTCGTTGAACATGACGCCGGGGTCCTTGCCGCCGATGACGTACTCCGACACGGGAAAGAATCGCCAGACCGCGAGCGCGATCAGCACCACCGGCAGCACGGCGGACAGTCCGGGCCGCCGCGCCGCCGCGCCGTACCGCAGGCGGCCGCGCGTGGCCAGGATCGCGCCGGCGGCGAGCCCCCCGTTGCACCACAGCAGGGTGGAGAACTGGAAACGCCCGAGTGCCGCCAGCGCCAGCACCAGGGCCAGCGACCAGGACACGCTGAGGACCACGTGCCAGAACAGGCGTTCCTCCGCGTCAAGCGCCGCGCGCCGATCGCGCTGCCAGAGCGGCAGGCGGAACAGCACCGCGCCCGGCAGCCAGGCGACCAGCAGCAGCGCGCCCAGTGTGACGATCATCCCCGGAACGCGTGCACCGCCTCGGCCACGCGATCGACCTCGGCGTCGGTTAACGCGGGGTGCAGCGGCAGGGAGAAGATGTCGCCGCAGACCTCGTCGGCGATGGGACACGGCAGCGCCGGCACCCCGGCCAGCGCCGGCTGGCGCGGAATGGGCACCGGATAGTGAATCAGCGTCTCGATACCCGCGGCGCGCAGGTGCGCCTGGAACGCGGCACGGCGCGGCGATCGCACGGGGAACAGGTGATAGACGTGTCCCGGTTCACGCTCCGGTGGGACGATGACGGGCGCACCCGCGAGCGCGGCGCGGTACCGCGCCGCCAGCGCGCGGCGGCGGGCCGTCCATCCCGGCAGCAGCGGGAGCCGCGCGCGCAGGACCGCGGCCTGCATGTCGTCCAGCCTCGTGTTCACGCCGAACTCCAGGTGGTGATACCGGTCGGTCTGGCCGCCATTGCGCAGGCGCTTCAGTCGCGCCGCGAGCGCGGCGTCACCAGTGACGATCGCGCCGGCGTCACCCATCGCGCCGAGGTTCTTCGTCGGATAGAAGCTGAACGCTCCCGCCGCGCCGATCGTGCCGGCCGGCCGGCCGGCACAGGTCGCCAGGTGCGCCTGGCACGCGTCTTCGACGATGGCGAGGTTGTGGCGGCGGGCGATGGCCTCGAGTGCCGGCATGTCCGCCGGCTGCCCGTACAGGTGCACCGGCAGAATCGCCGCGGTGCGCGGCGTGACCGCGGCGTCCACGCGCGCGGGATCGAGCGTGAGCCGATCGACGTCGAGATCCGCGAACACCGGCGTGGCCCCGGCCATCATGATGGCGAGCGCGGAGTAGGCGGCCGACAGCGGCGACGTGATCACTTCGTCGCCGGGGCCGATGCCCAGCGCGCGCAGCGCCAGCGCGATCGCGTCGGTGCCGGTGCCGACGCCCACGGCGTGGGCGGCCCCGGCGGCCGCGGCGAATTCCTCTTCAAACGCCGTCAACTCCGGACCGAGAATGAACCAGCCGCGCGCGATCACCCGATCGATGCCCGCGCGAATGGCCTCGGCGTCCGATCCGGGTGTCAGGTGCATGAACGGTATGGCGGGCGGCATCGTCACGACGCGGCCTCCGGCCCGGGCACGTAGTGACCGCGATGCTCCCGGTAGAACGCCAGCGTTTGGGCCAGGCCCTCGCGCAGGCCCACCGTCGACTGCCAGCCCGTCGCCTCGCGAAACCGGGTGGAGTCGGA
>JANLHE010000329.1 GCA_024653875.1 Acidobacteriota bacterium | reverse complement strand
TCGCCGTCTTCGAGTTGTTTGACGATCTTCTCGAGTTCCGCGATGGCGGATTCAAAGTCCTTGATTGAGGTGCTCATCGGTCGTCCGCCTGTCCTTTGACCTCACACTGCAATTCGCCGTCGGCCAGCGTGACGCGCACGGCGTCTCCGCGGCTGACGGTGGAGGCCGATCGAATGATACTCGTGCGCGTGGCGTCCCAGCACACGGCGTAGCCGCGGCCCAGCACGGCCAGAGGGCTCAGCGCGTGCAGGCGCGCGGCCAGTTCCCGCGACTGCAGCTCGGCGCCCTGCGCGCGCGCGTGGACCGTCTGCCGGAGGCGCCCGTCCATGCGCGTGAGGCGCAGCCGCCAGTCCGCGGTGACCCGGCGCACGTCGCGGGCTTCCAGCCGGCGCCGCAGGGCTTCGAACCGCTGGCTCGCGCGGGCGGCGCGATCCAGCAGCGCGTGGCGCATCCGCAGCACGAACTCCTGGCAGTCCCGTTGCCGCAGGACCACGCGGGTGGGGTAGCTGCCGAGCCGGGCCGAGACGCGCATGGCGCGCTGCCGCCGGTCGTCAAGGGCGCGCCGCGTGGCCGCGGTCAGGCGCTCGGCGGCGCGATCGATGCGGTGCCGGAACGTGTCCGCGCGCTCCACCACCAGTTCGGCCGCGTTGGAGGGCGTGGCGGCGCGCAGGTCCGCCACGAAGTCCGCAATCGTGAAGTCCACCTCGTGGCCCACGGCCGCGATGACGGGCACCGGGCTGGCGGCGATCGCGCGGGCCAGCGTCTCGTCGTTGAACGCCCAGAGGTCCTCCGCGGATCCGCCGCCGCGGCCGATGATCACGACGTCCACCCCGGGCACCTGCGTGACCGCCTGCAGCGCGCGCGTCAGGTCGTCCGCCGCCCCGTCGCCCTGGACGCGCGCATCGCGCACCACCACGTGGGCGGACGGGTAGCGCGCGATGAGGACGCGCAGGATGTCCTGCAGCGCCGCGCCGGAGCGCGAGGTGACGACGCCGATCTTGCGCGGCAGCGTCGGCAGCGGCCGCTTGCGCGCCTGGTCGAACAGGCCCTCGGCCGCGAGGCGCCGCTTCAGTTGATCAAACGCCAGTTGCAGCGCGCCCAGGCCGTGCGGCTCCAGCGTGTCGCAGATGATCTGGTACTCGCCGCGCACCTCGTACACGCTGATGTGCCCGCGCGCCACGATGTGCTGGCCGTCCTCGAGGCGGAAGGTCATGCGGCGCGCATCGGAGCGGAACATCACGGCGCGAATCTGCGAGCGTTCGTCTTTCAGCGTGAAGTACAGATGACCCGAGGCGTGGGGGCGGTGACCGGTGACCTGTCCCTCCACCTCGACGCGCGAGAAGCCGGCTTCGACCAGCGCCTTGAGCCGCGCGGTGAGGTCACCGACGCTCAGCGGCCCGTCGGGCACCTCCGGCTCCTTGTCACCAAACGGCAGTCCCTGCCACTCGGCCATGGTCAGACGGCGGCGACAGGCGTGACGGCCAGGGTCTCGAGATCCTGGAGGGAGAGGTTGAGCCGCGTGATGCCGAGCGCGCGGCCGGTGGCTTCGTCGGCTCTGACCACCACGGCGTTGAGCCGCGGGTTCTCGGTGGCGGTTTCAAACCGCTGCGGCATCGCGGAGAGGAACCGGTGGACGATGGCCGCGCGGTCGACGCCGATGACCGAGTCGTGCGGCCCGGTCATGCCGACGTCGGTGATGTAGGCCGTGCCCTTCGGCAGGATGCGGTCATCCGCCGTCTGGACGTGGGTGTGCGTGCCGACCACCGCCGCCACCTGGCCATCCAGGTGCCAGCCCATCGCCGACTTCTCCGAGGTGGCCTCGGCGTGGAAGTCCACGAAGATCACCTGCGCGCCGGCCGCCTTGACGGCCTCGATCTCGTTGAGGACGACGCGAAACGGATCATCGAGCGGCGTCATGAACACGCGGCCCATCGCATTGATGACGGCCACCGACACGCCGTTCTCCGCGCGCGCGACGTAGCGGCCCAGGCCCGGCGCGCCCTCGGGAAGATTCGCGGGACGGATCATCCGCGGCTGTTTGGCGAAGTAGGGGATGATCTCCTTCTTGTCCCAGGTGTGATTGCCGCCCGTCATCACGTGCACGCCGTACTCGAACAGTTCGTGCGCGATGTCGGGCGTCACGCCGAATCCGGCGGCGGCATTCTCCACGTTCGCGATCACCAGGTCGATGTTGTGGTGCGAGGCGAGCGCTGCCAGGCCCTTGCGCAGCAGGTCGCGTCCGGGGCGCCCGACGATGTCGCCGATGAAGAGCAGATTGGTCATGCGGGTTCCACGGGAATCAGGATGAGGCGGCCGCGCCGGTCTTCAATGCGGGGCAACACCACCCGCAGCAGGCCCGACTGGACAAAGGCCTTGGCGCGGCTGGCATCCACCGCGCCCGACAGACGGACCGCGCGCGCGAAGCGCCCGGAACTGCGTTCCGCCACGTGATAGCGGGCGTCGGCCGGCGGGGTGGAGCCGACCTTGGCCCCCACCACGAGCACGGTGTTCCGGCGGACGCAGACGCGAAGGGCGGCGGCCGGCATCCCCGGCACGTCCATGACCACCTCGACGGCGCTGGTGGTGTCGACCACATCCAGCGCCGGCCGGCATTCACCCGTGGCTGCCGCCGCGCCGGGAACCT
>JANLHE010000328.1 GCA_024653875.1 Acidobacteriota bacterium | reverse complement strand
TCGTAGGTATACGTCCCGGCCAGCGCCTCGACGACCGGCCAACCCACCATGGCGATCGCGGCCGCCTGCGCACGTTTCCACCGCGACTCCCGCCACGAGGGCGAGGGCGTGGACATCAGGGCTCACCCTCGCCGGGCGCGCGCCGGGGCGTGACGGCCTTCATCTTGCCATCCACCCAGGTCATCAGGTCCACCATCTGCACGGGCGCGTTCGTGCTGGCCTGCGCGCCCTTGAGCATGATCGAGCAGAACGGACACGCCATCACCACGGTCCCGGCGCCGGTCGCCTGCAGCTGGTCGAAGCGCTCCTGGCTGATGCGCTTGCCCGACTCGTGTTCCTCGAACAACAAGCCTCCGCCCGCGCCACAACAGAAGGGATTGTCGCCGTGGCGCTCCGGCTCGGCGACCGTCGCGCCGAACCGCTCCAGCAGCGCGCGCGGCTCCGCGTGGGTATCGGCATACCGGCCGAGGTAGCACGGGTCGTGATACGTCACATGCTCCCGCTCCGCCCACTCGAGCGACACGTCGCGCGTCAGCTCCTCGACGAGGGTGGCCGAGTGCACGGTCTCCACCTCGTAGCCCATCATCTTGTAGTCGTGCCCGATGGTCTTCACACAGTGCGGACACGACGTGACGATCTTCTTCACGCCGGAGGCGCGCAGGTCCGCGATGTTCTGCGTCGCCAGCTCCTGGAATATGTACTCGTTGCCCGTGCGCTTCGCGACGTCACCCGTGCACCGTTCCTTCGACAACACGCCGAACGTCTTGCCCCTGGCGCGCAGCAGGTCGAACAGCGACCGCATGGACTTCTGATAGTCCGCCTCGAACGCGCCCGCGCACCCCAGCCAGATCAGATATTCGTGTTTCGCCGGGTCAAACGTCTCGAGCGTGGCCGACTGCACGAACTTGGCTCGCTGGTCGTACATCAGGCCCCAGATGTTCTGCCGCCGTTCGAGATTGGTGAACAGCGGGGTCAGGAACTCCGGCGCCTCGCCGTTGGACACGAGGCCGCGACGCGCGCCGATGATCGTCGGCAGGTGTTCCACGCCCACTGGACACGCCTGCTCACACGCGCCACACGTCGTGCACTGCCACAGGACGCCCTCGTCGTAGACATCCACCAGCTTCCGGTCGCGCTCCCCGGCCAGCAGCGCGTCCTCGTTCTGCAGAATCAGCATCTTTGGATTCAGCCGCTTCCCCGTGCCGAACGCCGGGCAATTGTCCTGGCACCGGCCGCACTCGACGCACGTGAACGCATCCAGCACCGCCTTTGACGGCAGGTCTTTCACCGTCTCGAGCCCGACTTCCTCCTTCTCGAAATCCAGGTTCGGCACCGTGCCCAGCACCGGTGACTTCAGAAACACCGTGGCCGGCGAGAGAAGCAGGTGCAGGTGCTTCGAATTCGGCAGCAGCACCATGAACGCCAGGACGATGAGCATGTGCACCCACCAGTTCACGCGTCCGATCGCGCCGGTCTCATATCCGAAGCTGACAAAGAACGTCACCATCAGCATCGCGATGAACAAGGCGATGAGCAGCGATTCCTTCGACACCGTCGGTCCCAGCCCCTTGGGACGGACGATGCCCCGGCGGATGGCGAGACCGGTGATGCCGACGAGCACGCCGGCGGCGAACGGCACCAGCAGCCGCTTGTAGATGATGAACGGCGTGGTGTGTGTCACGTCCACGAGGCCGAGGCCGCGCAGCATCTCGAGACCGGTGAACCCGGCAAACGCGACAAACCCCCAGAACACGGCAAGGTGCGCGAGGCCCGCGGCCTTCCGGGCGGAGATGACCCTCGACTGGAAGACGACTTCGCTGATGAAGCGACGAGCCCGGGCCCCCAGGTGATCCGAGGTGAAGTTGTCCGGCGCGGCCCGTATCAACCGCCAGCGCGTGGCCATCTGCGCCGCGAACCCGGCGACAAACGCGACGAACACGAGTCGAAACGCCCAGACGTCCCAGTTCATACGCCCCACATCTTACTGCTACCTCGGGATCCGATCTGCCTGGATCGGCGCGGCTGAAGCCACGCCCTACACTCAGTCCCGGCTGCACGCATCGAGCGGGCCGGCGGAGTACAATCACCACATGATCGTCGGTATCGTGAAGGAGGTCATCCCGGGGGAGCGCCGGGTGGCCGCCACGCCTGACTCTGTCACCAAACTCACAGCACTCGGTTTTACCGTTCTCGTGGAATCTCGCGCGGGCCTCGCCGCGGGATTTGACGATGGCGCGTACGCGTCGGCGGGGGCGACCATCCGCGATACCGCCGGGGCCTGGGCCGCGCCGGTGGTCGTGAAGGTGCGACCGCCGGCGGCCTCGGAGATCGGATACCTGCACGCCGGCCAGACCCTCATCAGCTACCTCTACCCCGCACAAAACAACGCCCTTGTCGACGAGCTCAAGGCCCGGGGCATCACCTCCATCGCGATGGATCAGGTTCCGCGCACCACGCGCGCGCAGAAGGTGGACGCACTGTCGTCCACCGGCAACCTCTCGGGGTACCGCGCGGTCATCGAAGCGGTCACCGCGATGCAGCGGCCGCTCGGGGGCCAGACAACGGCCGCGGGCAAGATTCAACCGTGCACGGTGCTCATCATCGGCGCGGGCGTCGCCGGGCTGGCCGCCATCGGCACCGCGCGGTCGCTGGGGGCCATCGTCCGGGCCTTCGACACGCGGCCCGTGGTCAAGGAACAGGTCGCCTCGATGGGCGCCGAGTTCCTGCAGGTGGAGATCGAGGAAGACGGCAGCGGCCAGGGCGGCTACGCCAGGGAAATGAGTCCGGCCTTCATCGCCGCCGAGATGGCGCTCTTCGCCAGGCAGGCGAAGGAGGTGGACGTCATCATCACGACGGCGCTCATCCCCGGCAAACGCGCGCCCATCCTCATCACCGCCGACATGGTCCGCTCGATGAAGCGCGGCTCGGTGGTCGTGGACCTGGCCGCCGAGATGCAGGGCAACTGTGAGCTGACCGTGCCCGGGCAGGCGGTGGACGTCAACGGGGTCACCGTCATCGGCTACACCGACCTGCCGTCGCGCATGTCGCTGCAGGCCTCGATGCTCTACGCCACCAACATCGTCCACCTCCTGGAGGAGATGGGCGGCGCGGCCGCGTTCGCCGTCGACGAGCACAACGACATCGTCCGGCCGATGACGGTGCTCAAGGACGGGGTGCTGATGTGGCCGCCTCCGCCTTCGCTCCCGAAGCCTTCGGCTTCAGCTCCGGCGGACAAGTCCGCAGCCGCGGCGGTAGCCGCGCCAGCACGCACGCCCTCCGGTCCGCAGCCGGCCCAGAAGGCCCACAAGTCCCACGGACACGGTGAGCCGTCCGGCCCGCCATCGGCGTCCACGTGGTGGCTGCTGCTGGTGGCCGGGCTCGCGTTGTTCGGCGTCGGCCTCGGCGCGCCGCCCAACTTCCTCACGCACCTCACGGTGTTCGTGCTGGCGTGCTTCATCGGGTACCAGGTGGTCTGGAGCGTGACGCCGGCGTTGCACACGCCGCTGATGAGCGTGACCAACGCGATCAGCGGCATCATCGTCGTGGGCGGCATGGTGCAACTGGGCGGCGGACTGACGTCGGCCGCCAGCATCCTGGGCATCGCCGCGGTGTTCCTCGCCACGCTCAATATCTCGGGTGGATTCCTCGTGACCCACCGCATGCTCAAGATGTTCCGCCGATGACCACCTCCCTGCTCGCCACCTCCTACATCGCGGCAGCGGTGCTGTTCATCCTGAGCCTCAAAGGGCTGTCGAATCCGGAAACGGCGCGCCGCGGCAATCAGTTCGGCGCCATCGGCATGCTGGTGGCGGTGCTGGCGGTGGCGGTGCACGCCGGCGTCATCACGTCGCCCACGCTGCTGGGCGCCCTGGCGGTCGCATCCGTCATCGGCGCCCTGGTCGCCTCGCGCGTGGCGATGACCTCGATGCCGCAACTGGTGGCCATCCTTCACAGCTTCGTCGGCGCGGCCGCGGTGCTCGTGGGCATCAGCAATCACCTGGCGCCCGCGGTGGAACTGGCCGGCGCGGAGCGCACCATCCACGATGTCGAGACGTACCTGGGCATCTTCATCGGCTCGCTGACATTCACGGGTTCGATCATCGCGTGGGGCAAGCTGCAGGGCGTCATCCGGAGCAAACCGCTGATGCTGCCGGGACGGCACCTGCTCAACATCGCGATGATCGCCGCCTGCGTCTGGCTGGGTGTCCTGTACCTGCGCGGTGGACACGAGGCGTTGCCGGAGTTGCTTATCATGACGGCCATCGCCGGCGTCATCGGCATCCATCTGGTCATGGCGATCGGCGGCGCGGACATGCCGGTCGTGGTCTCGATGCTCAACAGCTACTCGGGGTGGGCGGCGTCGGCCGCCGGCTTCATGCTGTCCAACGACCTGCTCATCATCACCGGCGCGCTGGTCGGCTCGTCGGGCGCGATCCTCAGCTACATCATGTGCAGGGCGATGAACCGGTCGTTCCTGTCGGTCATCCTGGGCGGGTTCGGCGCGGAAGAAGGCGCCGCCCCGGCCGGCGGCGCGGTGGTTGAAGGCGAGCTGGTGCCCACCACGGCGGCTGATGTCGTGAGCCAGCTCAAGGCCGCCTCCTCGGTGATCATCGTCCCCGGCTACGGCATGGCCGTCGCCCAGGCGCAGCATCCGGTGAAGGAGATCACGCAGATTCTGCGCGGCCAGGGCAAGCAGGTGCGGTTCGCCATTCACCCGGTGGCGGGCCGGCTGCCCGGCCACATGAACGTGCTGCTCGCCGAGGCCAACCTTCCGTACGACATCGTCCTCGAGATGGACGAAATCAACGAGGACTTCCCCACCACCGACGTGGTGCTCGTCATTGGCGCGAACGACATCGTGAATCCCAGCGCGCTGGATGATCCGTCAAGCCCCATCGCGGGCATGCCGGTGCTCCACGCGTGGGAAGCCGCCTCGTGCATCGTGTTCAAGCGCGGCAAGGGCGCCGGGTACGCCGGCGTCGAAAACCCGCTGTTCTTCAAACCCAGGACCCGGATGCTCTACGGCGACGCGAAAAAGTCCGTGGATGCCATCCTCGCACTGCTCAAAGCCTGAATACCGGAGCACGAACACCCATGATCGACTGGATGGCACAGGCCCGGACCGCCGATGAGGCCGTGGCGCCCGTCAGGTCCGGCATGCGGATTTTCATCCACGGCGCGGCCGCCACGCCGGGCACGCTGCTGGACGCGCTGGCGCGGCGCACGGACCTCACCGACGTCACGCTCTACCACCTTCACACCGAGGGCGAGATGGCGTTCGCGCGGCCCGAGCACCAGGGCCGTTTCCGCTCGGTGTCGCTCTTCACGGGCCCGTCGTTCCGCGGGCCGGTGAACGAAGGGCGCGCGGACTACGTGCCGATCTTCCTGTCCGACATCCCGTCGCTCTTCGAGTCAGGGCGTGTGCCGCTGGACGTCGCGCTCCTGCAGCTCTCGCCCCCGGATCGCCACGGCAACTGCACCCTGGGCACCTCGGTGGACGCCGCACTCGCCGCTTCGAAATCCGCGCGTCTTGTCATCGCGGAGGTCAATGCGCAGATGCCCCGCACCCTGGGGAACACCATCGTGCCGTTCGCCCGGCTCGACGCGTTCATCGCCACCGACCACGCGCTGCCGACGCACGCCGCGGCGCCGGCGGGCCCGGTGGACAACGCGATCGGCGAACACGTCGCGGCCCTGGTGCCTGACGGCGCCACGCTGCAGCTGGGCATCGGCGCCATTCCCGACGCCGTGCTGCGGCGGCTGACGCACAAGCACGACCTCGGGGTGCATTCCGAGATGTTTTCGGACAGCCTGGTCGACCTGACGCTGGCCGGCAACGTGACCAACAGATACAAACACGTGCACCCGGGACGCACCGTCACCAGCTTCGTCAACGGGTCCCAACGCCTCTTCGACTTCGTGAACGACAACCCCCAGGTGGAGTTCCACCCGTGTGACCGCACCAACGATACCTCCGTCATCCGGAAGAACGACCGCGTGGTGGCGATCAACTCGGCGCTGGAGGTCGACCTGTCCGGCCAGATCTGCGCGGACTCCATCGGCTTCAGCATCTACTCCGGCATTGGCGGCCAGATGGACTTCATGCGCGGCGCGGCGCTGTCCAGGGACGGCCGCCCCGTCATCGCCCTGCCCTCGACGGCCGTCCGCGGCACCGTCTCGCGCATCGTCGCCTCCCTGAGGCCGGGCGCGGGCGTGGTCACCACCCGCGGCCACGTGCACTGGGTGGCCACCGAGTACGGCGCGGTCAATCTGTTCGGGCTGTCGCTGCGCGACCGTGCGGCCGCCCTGATCTCCATCGCGCATCCGGACTTCCGGAGTGACCTCCGCACGGCCTTTGCCGCCATCCGACGGATGGATTTGGGGTCCTGAGTCCTGGGTCCCTGGGGTCCCACCGATTGTGCGCGCCGTCAAACGGCGCGGAGCGCTCAGGCTTTCAGTGCGGCCACCACGGCCGGGACGACCTCGAACAGGTCACCCACGATGCCGTAGTCCGCGATTTCGAAGATCGGCGCTTCCGCGTCCTTGTTGATCGCGACGATGGTGCGGGCGCCCTTCATGCCGACGACGTGCTGAATGGCACCGGAGATGCCGAGCGCGAGATAGAGCTTGGGCGCCACGGTCTGGCCGGAGCTGCCCACCTGGCGTTCCATCGGCAGCCAGCCGGCGTCGCAGATCGGGCGCGAGGCGGCCAGCTCCGCGTGCAGCGCGTCGGCCAGCTGCTTCGCCAGTTCGATGTGCTCCGCTCCCTTGATGCCGCGGCCGACAGACACGATGCGCTCGGCCTGGGTGAGGTCGACCGCCTGCTTCGCCTCGCGGAACGGCGCCTCGGGCGTCTGGCGAATCGCGGACGCGTCCACGGCGGCCGCGACCTGGCGGACCGGCGCCGGCGCGCTGCCCTTCTTCACCGCATCCACGCGGAACGCGCCCGTCTGGAACGTGACCAGATGCGGGGCGGCGCCTTCGAGGACGACGTCGGCGTTGACCTTGCCCTGGAACATCAGGCGCACGTACGCGTGACCGCCCTCATGCGCCTTCACGCCCACGCAGTCGGCGGCGAGCGGCGCGTTGAGGCGCGCGGCCAGCTTCGGCGCGAAGTCGCGCGTCTGGTAGGTGTGCGGCAGCACGACGTGGGACGGAGCCTCGGCGGCGATGAGCGCGGCCAGCGCGGCGGTGAAGCCGTCCGGCGTGTAGGCGCCCAGGGCCTCGTGCTCAAGCGCCACGACACCGGCGACATCGGCGGCCGCCAGTTCACTGGCGGGACCCGAGACCGCCGCGCCCGGGACCACGATCGTGATGGGGCCACCCAGTTGCTGGGCGGCGGCCACGGCTTCCCAGGACGCCCGGTTGAGCGCGCCGTCTTTTTGTTCTGCGACTACAAAGATCATGGCCACCTCACGGCGCGGCGGAAGCCGCGCCCTACGGACGTCAAAAGACTCTCGCTTCGTCGCGGAGGATACGCACCAGCTCGGCGGCGGCTTCGGCGGGCGGCCCGTCGATCATCCGCGTCGCCTTGGTCTTCTCCGGCACGTAGATGGACACGATGCGCTGGCGGGCGGCGGCCTGCGCGGGCGCCGCCACCACTTTGATTTCCTTCTTCTTCGCCGCCATGATGCCTTTCAGCGTGGCGTAGCGCAGCTGGTTGATGCCGCTCTGAATCGTCAGCACCGCCGGCAGCGGCATGCCGATCCACTGGAACCAGCCGCCTTCGAGTTCGCGCTTGACCTTCAGCGTGGCGCCGTCGATCTGCACTTCCATGATGATGGTCGAATGCGCCATGCCGAGGCGCTCGGCGAGCATCACGCCGACCTGGGCAAAACCCTGATCGTCGGACTGCAGGCCGGTGAGGATCAGGTCGCACTGTTCCGACCGGGCCGCCTCCGCCAGCGCCTCCGCGGCGGTGAACGCGTCAGCGGTCGCCAGGTGATCGCCCTCGACGTGAATCGCGCGGTCGGCGCCGCGCGCCAGGGCTTCGCGGATGACCTGCGCGACGCGGGCCGGGCCGGCGGAGATGACGACCACCTCGCCGCCGTGTTTTTCCTTGAGCCTGAGGGCCTCTTCGAGCGCGTACGCGTCCGGCTCGTTCAGCTCCCACGCGGCGTCCTGGTCGCGGACCCACGTCTTCTGGTCGTTGATGCGGACCTGCCACTCGCGTGACACGACCTGCTTGATACACACGGCGATTTTCATGGTGTCCTTCTGTCTTCGGAGCCCCCGGGCTTCAGCCCGGGGGGCTGTCCGCACGGGCTAAAGCCCGTGCGCTCCATTTCTTAGCCCGAGCGCTCCATCTCGGAGCCCGTGCGCTCCATCCCGGCGCCACGCCCTACGATCGTCGCGCGACCTCGTCAGTCTTCGTACCGCTTCATCAGCAGCGTGCCGTTGGTGCCGCCGAACCCGAAAGAGTTCGACAGCGCGTAGTCAATCTTCATCGGGCGCGCGGCGAGTGGAATGTAATCGAGGTCGCACGCCGGATCCGGCGCGTCGAGGTTCGCCGTGGGCGGCGCGATCTGATGCCGGATCGCCATCGCCGTAATGCCCGCCTCCAGGCCGCCCGCGGCCCCGAGCAGGTGCCCCGTCATCGACTTGGTGGACGACATGGCGAGTTTGTACGCGTGATCCCCGAAGCACGTCTTGACGGCCAGCGTCTCGGTCGGGTCGTTGATCGGCGTCGACGTGCCGTGGGCGTTGATGTAATCGACCTGCGCGGGCGCGATGCCGGCCTTGCGCAGCGCCATCTGCATCGAGCGCACCGCGCCGTTCGCGTCCGGCGGCTGTCCGGTCAGGTGGTAGGCGTCCGACGACAGGCCGTAGCCGACGAGCTCGCAGTAGATCTGCGCGCCGCGCGCCCGGGCGACTTCCAGTTCCTCGAGAATCACGATGCCGGCGCCGTCGCCAATGACAAAGCCATCGCGGTCCTTGTCGAATGGACGGCTGGCGCGCGCGGGTTCATCGTTCCGCGTGGACAACGCGCGCATCGCGGCAAAGCCGCCCACGCCCAGGGGCGTGATGGCCATCTCGGACCCGCCGGCAATCATCACGTCAGCATCCCCGCGGCGAATGATCTCGAACGACTCGCCGATCGAGTGGGCGGACGCCGTGCAGGCGGTGCATGTCGCCAGATTGGGGCCCTTGGCGCCAAACCGGATGGACACGTGGCCGGCCGCCAGGTTGATGATGGAGGCGGGAATGAAAAACGGCGAGACGCGGCGCGGGCCGCCGTTCAGGAGTTCGCTGTGCTCGCTCTCGATCGTGGCGAAGCCCCCGATGCCCGACGCGATGAACACGCCGACCTCGTTGGCGTTGTCCGCCGTAATCGCCAGCTTCGCGTCGTCCACGGCGAACTGTGACGCGGCAATCGCGTACTGGATGAAGGCGTCGATCTTCTTGACTTCCTTCTTCGCCACGAAGTCGAGGGGATCGAATCCCTTGACCTCGCCGGCAATGCGGGACGAGTGCAGGCTGGCATCGAAGCGGGTGATTGGACCAATCCCGCTCCGGCCAGCGCACAGCGCGTCCCAGTTCGCCTCCGTCCCGATTCCCACCGAGGAGATCAGGCCGACACCGGTGATGACTACTCGCCTCGTCAAGTCTCCTCCGACCGATACGGAACGCGCCGCGTCCCGGACTACTTCTTCTTGGTGTGGGTCTCGATGTAGCTCACGGCGTCCTTGACGCGCGTGATCTTCTCGGCATCTTCGTCGGGAATCTCAATGCTGAATTCCTCTTCGAACGCCATGACGAGTTCGACGGTGTCGAGCGAGTCCGCCCCGAGGTCATCGACAAACGACGCATCGGGCGTCACTTCGTCTTCGTCCACGCCGAGCTGTTCCACAATGATCTTCTTCACCTGATCTGCGACGGCCATTCAATCCTCCTGCTTACATGTGCATCCCGCCGTTGACGGCGAGCACGTGTCCCGTAATATACGCTGCCTCGTCCGATGCAAGGAACCTTGCAGCGGCGGCGATGTCCTCCGGCGTCCCCAGACGCTGGAGGGGGAT
>JANLHE010000326.1 GCA_024653875.1 Acidobacteriota bacterium | reverse complement strand
TCGAGGCCTTCCACGACCTTGCCGAAGACCGAGTGCCGGCGATCGAGGTGCGGCGTCGCCGCGAGCGTGATGAAGAACTGGCTGCCGTTGGTGTTGGGACCGGCGTTGGCCATCGAGAGCACGCCGGCCTGGTCGTGGCGCAGATCGGGGTGGAACTCGTCCTCGAACTGGAACCCGGGGCCGCCGAAGCCCTTGCCCAGCGGATCGCCGCCCTGGAGCATGAACCCCTCGATCACGCGGTGAAACACGATGCCGTCGTAATACGGCGTGGCGGTGTGCTTCGCCTTCGTGCCGGGATGGGTCCACTCCTTCGTGCCCTGCACGAGGCCGGCAAAGATGCCGACGGTCTTGGGCACCTTGTCTTCAAAGAGCTGAACGGTGAAATTGCCGAGGGTCGTCTCAAACTTGGCGTACAGGCCGGGGTTCAACATAGGGAGCTATTGTACCTTCCCACGGGCGCTACAGCTTCCCGGTGATGAGCTTTCGAAGTTCCGCGGCTTTGGAGGCCAGCACGGCATCGGCGGGAATCCGGTCCAGCCACTGGAGGGCGGTCTCGATCTGGCCCGCCCGGGCAAACGCGTTCGCCGCGTTGAGGATCGATGCCCACTGCTGGTCGCGGTCTTCCTTGATGACCGCGTCGAATCCGGCGATCTGCGACGCCTTGAAGTCAGGATCCAGATCGGCCTTCTCCATGGCGGCGCGTGCCTTGACGTTGTCGTTCGCTGACTTTTCATAACAACGGGCAGCACGCCCAAACCGATCGGCGGTCTCAGGCCAGGTTTCTTTCCTAAATGTCACCAACCCCATGTACCAGTGGGCGATGCACTGCGTCGGGTCCATCTTCAAGGCTTCGGTCAGGTCGTGCTCGGCGAGCACGAGGTCGTCCTGGTCGTACTTGATCATGCCGCCCAGGGTGAACGCCTTTGGGCTGCTCGAGACCGCCTGCGCCCTGTCGACGTCCGCCCGCGCGTCTGGCAGGGCTTTTCGACGATGGTGGGTCCACGCCCGCCAGTAGAACGCCTCTCCAATGTTGTAGTACCCACGGTCGATGATGCGCGTGGCCCCGTCGACCGCGTTTGGAAACAGCCCCAGGTAGGCGAGGCAGACCACGCGTTGCAGCGCCGCGTCTTCATGCCGCTCCTTGAGGGCGATGGTGTCTTCATAGAACCGCACGGCCGCCTTGCAGTCTCCCACCGTCTGGTTCAGCATCCCGAGGCCGTAGGTGACCGACGATGAGCGGGGGAAGTGCTCGAAGGCGGCCGTCAGCCACGTGCGGTTGTTCTTCACATACGCCGCCGTGATGTTGAACGTCGGCTGGCGCGAGAGGAACACGCCCGCCTCGACGAAGCCGGGCACCTCCTTCAACAGCGCTTCCAGCGGCGCGGCCCGCATCGTCGGACACGTCGCGAGCCGGTACTTCACAAGGGGCGGCACGTCGACCGGGATCTCCGGCGGCTCGGCGCCAACCGCGCGCCGGTTCCCGAACTCGGCAAGGCAGTCCAGGCTGGCGGCGAGGTACTGCCGGAAGTGCGCGCTCGCCTCTCCGGCGGTCAAACCCGTTCTGAGCTCGGCAAACCGGGCGACGGACGGCACCCCGCGCTGAAACGGCGTCAACTCCGTGCGCGGCGTGCCGTTAAAGTCCGGCGGCATCAGGAGGGCAATATCGACGTACTGGGCGGCCGCGTACGTCGGTGACACCTCCGCCACGAGCGCCCGGGCCTTGGCAAACGCCTCGGTGCTATCGAGCGCCAACTCGCGCTCGCGCAGCCCGATCAGCACGTTCACCTCAAAGAGCCGCGTCACGACCAGCGGCCGGGCCTTTCCGACCGCCACCCGCTCGAACACCGCGCGAGCCTCGAGCAGGCACGAGTAACACCCCTCGAGCACCCGGGTCTGCGCCACGGCCAGGCTGGCCTGGTC
>JANLHE010000325.1 GCA_024653875.1 Acidobacteriota bacterium | reverse complement strand
GGGCGGTCACCGCCAGGGCCGCGCTCCACAACGGGGCGCCGTCGGCCTTCCAGGCATAGGCGTCGACTTGCTGCGGGAGAATCACCAGGAGGCGCGAGTTGCTCGGCACCAGACCGAAGGACCCGCCAAACGGAAACGGACGCGTCCAGGCGACGTCAAGCGGCAACAGCGAAGGGGCCGGATCGTCCGCGGAGACGGGCCTCGGCGCCGCGGCCGATGCCAGCAGCGTGAGGATCAGGGTCATGCGTGTGATCGCGCGCATCCAACGCTTATAATAGCGGTATTCCCTCAACACCCCGATACCAGTGACACATCAAACAATCCTCGTTCTCGATTTCGGCTCCCAGTACACGCAGTTGATCGCGCGCCGGCTTCGCGAGTTGTCGGTGTACTCTGAGATTCTGCCGTTCCACACGCCCGTGGAGGAGATTCGCCGGCGGAAGCCGGCCGGAATCATCCTGTCGGGCGGTCCGCGCAGCGTGTTGGAGGCGGGATCGCCGCGGCCGGACCCCGGCGTCTGGACGCTCGGGGTGCCCACGCTGGGGATTTGTTACGGCATGCAGGTCATGACCGACACCTTTGGCGGAGGGGTGGAGCGCGCGCCGCAGCGTGAGTTCGGCCATGCGCTGGTGGAGACCACCGATGTGGCGTGCGCGCTGTTTGCCGACGTCCCGTCGTCGCTGCGGGTGTGGGCGAGCCACGGCGACTGTGTCTCCAGCGCGCCGCCGGGGTTCGAGGTGGTGGCCACCTCCGCGAATGCGCCGGTGGCCGCGATGCAGGACACGGCGCGGGGGCAGTACGCGCTGCTGTTCCATCCGGAGGTCGTGCACACCGATCAAGGCACGGAGATTCTGCGCAACTTTGCCTTCAAGGTCTGCGGCTGCCGCGGGGACTGGACGATGGCCGGGTTCGTGGAGGAGAGCGTCTCCCGCATCCGGGCCACGGTCGGCGACGGCAGCGTGGTGTGCGGGTTGTCGGGCGGCGTGGACTCCACCGTGGCCGCGCTGCTGATTCACAAGGCGATTGGCGATCGGTTGACCTGCGTTTTCGTGGACAACGGGTTGTTGCGGCTCAACGAAGCGCAGCAGGTGCGCACGCGGTTTGAGCGGCTCGGACTGCGGCTCGACTTCGTGGACGCGACCGAATTGTTCCTGACGCGCCTGGCCGGCGTCAGCGATCCGGAGCAGAAGCGGAAGATCATCGGCGGGGCCTTTATCGATGTCTTCGAGGACCGCGCCAAGGCGCTGGGCACCTTCAAGTTCCTGGCGCAGGGGACGTTGTATCCCGACGTGATCGAGAGCGTGTCGGTGCTGGGGCCGTCCGTGGTGATCAAGAGCCATCACAACGTGGGCGGGTTGCCGGAGCGGATGAACTTCGCGCTGGTGGAACCGCTGCGCGAACTGTTCAAGGACGAAGTGCGCGCGGTCGGGACCACGCTCGGCCTGGACGACGAATTCGTCTGGCGCCAGCCGTTTCCCGGCCCCGGTCTGGCCGTGCGCATGATCGGCCCGGTGAGCAAACCGCAGCTGGATCTGCTGCGGGCCGCCGACGCGATCGTCGCCGACGAGATCCGCCGCGCGGGCTGGTACCGGCGGGTGTGGCAGTCCTTTGCGGTGCTCCTGCCCGTGCAAAGCGTGGGCGTGATGGGCGACGAGCGCACCTATGAGTTCACGATCGCCGTCCGCGCCGTGGAGAGCCGGGACGGCATGACGGCGGACTGGGCCCGCCTGCCCCACGATCTGCTGGCCGCCATCTCCTCGCGCGTCGTCAACGAAGTCCGGGGCATCAACCGCGTGGTGTACGACATCAGTTCGAAGCCGCCTGCGACGATTGAGTGGGAATAGGGATGGCCGAGTTCGTCCATCTGCACCTGCACACTGAGTTCTCGCTGCTGGACGGCGCGTGCCGGATCGGCGAGATGCTGGATCGCGCGGTGGAACTCGGGATGCCGGCGGTGGCCGTCACCGAGCACGGCAACATGTTCTCGGCCGTCACGTTTTTTGACGAGGCAACCAGGCGCGGCATCAAGCCGATCCTGGGGTGCGAGGTGTACGTGGCGCCCGGCGATCGGCGCGACAAATCCGGGACCCCCGGCGAGACCGCGAACCATCTGGTGCTCCTGTCCGAGACGACCGAGGGGTTCCACAACCTCATGCGGCTCGTCTCCTCGGGCTACACCGAGGGGTTCTATTACAAGCCTCGCATCGACAAGGACCTGCTGGCGCAACATGCCCGGGGGCTGATTGGCCTGAGCAGTTGCCTGAAGGGCGAAGTGGCCACCGGCCTGCGCACCGATCAGGCCCGCAAGGCGCTGGACGCGGCGGCGCGGTATCGCGACATCCTCGGTCCGGACAATTTTTTCCTCGAGATGCAGTACCAGGGCATCGAGGAGCAGCGAACGGTCAACACCGGGTTGCTGCCGATCGCCCGCGACCTCGGGCTGCCGCTGGTGGCGACCAACGATGTGCACTACCTGAAGCACACGGACCAGCACCCGCACGACATCCTGCTGTGCATCGGCACGGGCAAAAACGTCAGTGACGACAAGCGCCTGAAATACCACGGCGATCAGTTCTTTCTGAAGACCCCCGAAGAAATGGCGCAGGTGTTCGGCGACCACCCGGACGCCATGGCCAACACCCTGCGGATTGCCGAGCGCTGCTCGGTGGACATCCCGAAGAACGTGAGCCACCTGCCGGACTTCGATGTCCCGCCGGGTTTCACGACGGACACGTACTTCGAGCACACGGTGCGGGAGGGGTTCAGGGAGCGGACCACGCGGTGGCTCGAGCTCGAGGGCCGCGGCGAACTGCGGCAGAGCATGGCGGCCTACGAATCCCGCCTGCAGTACGAAATCGACATGATCAAGCAGATGAAGTACGCCGGGTACTTCCTCATCGTGTGGGACTTCATCCGCTACGCGCGCGATCAGCACATCCCGGTCGGCCCCGGCCGCGGCTCGGCCGCCGGCAGCCTGGTGGCGTACTGCATGCGCATCACGGACGTGGATCCGCTGCACTTCGACCTGTACTTCGAGCGCTTCCTGAATCCCGAACGCGTCAGCCTGCCGGACATCGACATCGACTTCTGCGAGCGGCGCCGCGGCGAGGTCATTCAGTACGTCACGCAGAAATACGGCCGCGAAAACGTGGCGCAGATCATCACGTTCGGGACGATGAAGGCGCGCGCCGTCGTCCGCGACGTGGGCCGCGTGATGGAGTTCCCGATCTCCGAAGTGGACCGGGTCGCCAAGCTGATTCCCGGCACGCTGGACATGAACCTCGACAAGGCCATCGAGGAGGTGCCGGCGCTGGCCGAACTGGAGCGCAAGGACGAGCGCGTGCGCGAACTCCTGCGGGTCGCAAGGCGCCTGGAGGGCATGACGCGCCATGCCTCCGTGCACGCGGCCGGTGTCGTGATTGCGCCGCGGCCCGTGGTGGAGTTCGCGCCGCTGTACCGGAGTCAGAAGGACGAAATCACGACCCAGTGGGCCATGAAGGAAATCGAGCGGGTGGGCCTGCTCAAGGTGGACTTCCTGGGCCTGAGCACGCTGACCCTGCTCGATGATGCCGTCAAGCACATCAAGGCGACGACCGGCGATGCGGTCGACCTCGACCACCTCGCGCTGGACGACGCCCGGACCTACCAGCTGTTTGCGAACGGGCAGACGCACGGCGTCTTCCAGTTCGAAAGCTCGGGCATGCGCGATACGCTGCGCAAAGCCAAGCCGCAGTGCCTGGAAGACCTGATCGCGCTCAACGCGCTCTATCGGCCCGGTCCGCTGCGCGGCGGGGTCGTGGACGATTACATCAACCGGAAGCACGGGCGGACGGAGATCAAGTACGAGACGCCGGCCATGGAGCCGTCGCTCAAGGAGACGTACGGCGTCATCGCGTATCAGGAACAGGTCATGCGACTGGCCAGCGATCTGGCCGGCTTCTCGCTCGGCCAGGCGGACGAACTCCGGCGCGCGATAGGCAAGAAGGACGAGAAGAAGATGGCGGCCACCCGCGATCGCTTCATCTCCGGGTGCGCCGAGCGCGGTATCTCCGAGAAGAAGGCCACGAAGATCTTCTCGTTCATTGAGTTCTTCGCCGGCTACGGTTTCAACAAGTCGCACTCGACGACCTACGCGCTGCTGGCGTACCAGACGGGCTACCTCAAGGCGAATTACCCGCGCCACTTCATGGCCGCGTTGCTCACGATCGAGTCGCAGGACTCGGACAAGGTCGCGCTCTACCTGGCGGAATGCCGCGACCTGGGCGTGCCGGTCCTGCCGCCGGACATCAACGCCAGCGACCTGCACTTCACGGTGCAGGGGGGGCCTGCCAGGCCGCCCGGCGAACCCGAGGGGGTGCGATTTGGACTCGGCGCGGTCAAGGGGGCGGGCGAGGGCGCCATCCTGTCCCTGCTCGCGGCGCGCGACGCGCTGGGAGGCACGATCACCTCGCTGTTCGCACTGGCCGAACACCTCGATCTCCGGCTCGTGAACAAGAAGGTCCTGGAGAGCCTGATCAAGGCCGGGGCGTGCGACAGCCTGGCACCCGGGGGCCGCGAGCAGTACCTGAGCTGGCGCCCGCGCCTGCTGGCCGGTGTGGATCGCATCCTGGACCACGGCAGCCGCCACCAGAAGGATCGGGACCAGGGCCAGTCGCAGTTGTTTGGTGGCGACGACGGGACGTCCGCGCCCCTGGAAGATGCGGCGATTCTCCCGGAGGCGACCCCCTGGACCGAGACGCAGGCGCTGAACTTCGAGAAAGAAGCGCTGGGCCTCTACATGAGCGGACACCCCCTGCAGCGGTATGCGTCGGTGATCGCGGCCGCCGGGGCGCGCACCGTCTCGGCGATGACGCAGTCGGAGGCGGATTGCCAGGTGGCGGGCGTGGTCACCGGCGTTCGCCAGCTCAAGACCAAGCGTGGCGACCGCATGGCCGCGTTCAACCTTGAGGATGAGGCCGGCAAGTTCGAGGTGGTGGTCTTCCCGGAAGCTTTCGCGAAGTTCGGCCGATTCGTGGCCGATGATGCGATGCTGATTGTGCGGGGCAAGTTCGAGCGGGACGAGGAGACCAGCAAGATGGTGGCGAACGAGCTGACCACGCTGGAGGCCGCCCGCGAACGCGCCGTCCGCGAAGTGCAGATTCGGCTCGGCGGGCTGGGCGCGGCCCGGGAGACGCTGCGGTCGCTGGTGCAGGTGTTCGAGCGGCATCCCGGCGATCGCCGGGTGTCGTTCGTGGTCGAGGTCAAAGGCAGTGAGGGCGGTCTGCGCGTCCGCGCCGCCACGTCCCATCGCATCCGGCCCAGTGACGGGTTCGTGCGCGAGGTGGAGCTGGTGTGCGGCGCCGGCGCCGTCAGTCTGAAGTAGAGGACGCAGGGCGTGGCTTTAGCCGCGCCGGGGTGGGGATACGATGCCTGTGGATACGTTGGAATTTGAAGAGCCCGTGGCGATTCTGCTGAAGGAGGTCCAGTCGATGCGGCTGATGCCGCAGACGCCGGAACGCGCGGCGACCATCGCGCGCCTGGAGGCCAGGGCGGAAGCGCTGCGCGCCGAGATCTTCACGCGCCTCACGCCGTGGCAGCGAGTGCTGGTGGCCCGCCATGCGGACCGCCCGGTCATGCTCGACTACGTGGCCCGCCTGTTCACCGGGTTCACCGAACTGCATGGGGATCGCCGGTTCGCGGACGACAAGGCCATCGTCACCGGCATGGCGCACTTCCACGGCGCGCCGGTGTTTATCATCGGCCACCAGAAGGGGAGCGACACCAAGCAGAAGATCTATCGCAACTTCGGGTACGCGAAGCCGGAAGGGTATCGCAAGGCGCTGCGTGTCATGCGCCTGGCCGAGAAGTTCAAGCAGCCCGTGATTGTGTTCATCGATACGCCCGCGGCCTATCCCGGCGTGGAGTCCGAGGAGCGCGGCGTGGCCGAGGCGATCGCGCTGAACCTGCGTGAAATGGCGTTGCTCGACACCCCGATCGTCGTGGTGGTGTGCGGCGAAGGCGGGTCGGGCGGCGCGCTGGGCATCGCGATTGGCGATCGGATCCTGATGCAGGAGTTCGCGGTCTACAGCGTCATTCCGCCCGAAGGCTGCGCGGCAATCCTGTGGCGGGATCCGGCGCGCAAGGTCGAGGCGGCCGAAGCGTTGAAGATCACGGCGCCGGACCTGCTGGAGATGCAGATCATCGACGAAATCGTGCCGGAACCGGCCGGCGGCGCGCATCAGGATCACGCCGCCGCGACCGCGCTGCTGGACGAGGCCATCACGCGCCACCTGGGCCAGTTGACCGCCATGGTCCCGGCGGATCGCCTGGAAACGCGCTACCGGAAATTCCGGTCGATCGGACGGCTGGGTCACGCGTTCACGGATGACCGCGACGAGGCGGTTGCTCCGCCCGCGGAGTAATGGTCCGCAAGATCTGGGATGACGTGCCGTCGGATGCGGCCGGCGTCTCGCACCTGGCCGCGGCCCTCGGGGTGCCCGAGGTGGTGGCGCGCCTGCTCCACCAGCGGGGGTTCACCGATCCGGACGCGGCGCAACGGTTCCTGGACCCGCGCCTCAGCCACCTGCACGACCCGTTCCTGCTGACCGACATGCGCCCGGCCGTGGATCGGCTGCGGGCGGCCATTGCCGCGCGCGAGCGCGTCGTGATCCACGGCGACTACGACGCCGACGGCATCACATCCACCGCCATGCTGTATCGCGCGCTGGAGATGCAGGGCGCCGACGTGGGTCACTTCGTGCCCGATCGCATGCGCGACGGGTATGGACTGCAGCCCGACACGGTCGAACAACTGGCCGCGCAGGGGGCCAGGCTCATTGTCTCGGTGGACTGCGGCATCCGCGCGAGCGAGGCGGCGCGGCGCGCCAGAAGCCTTGGCGTCGACCTCATCATCACCGACCACCACGAGCCGGAAGCCGAGTTGCCGCAGGCCGTGGCCGTCATCAATCCGAAACGTCCCGACTGCGCGTACCCGGAGAAGTACCTGGCGGGCGCCGGGGTCGCGCTGAAGCTGGTGCAAGCCTTGCTACAGGAATCCGAGGCCAACCCCGAGGTGCTGTCGTCCTTCATCAAGATGGCGGCGATCGGGACATTGGCTGACGTCGTGCCGCTCGTGGGGGAGAACCGGGTCATCGCGAAATTCGGACTCCAAGGGCTGTCGCGCGGTCCGCACGGCACGGGGCTGGAGGCGTTGCTGGAGGAGAGCGGCCTGGTGGGCAAGCAACTCGACAGTTTTCACGTCGGTTTCGTGCTGGCGCCGCGGTTGAACGCGGCGGGCCGGATGAGCCACGCGGGCCGGGCCGTGGACCTGCTGCTGGCGCGCGGCAGGGACGCCCAGTCACGGACGGCGGCGCGCGCGCTGGCGAAGGAGTTGACCGAGGAGAATGCCCGGCGTCAGGACAGCGAAGCCGGGATGCTCATCGAGGCGAAACGCATGGTGGAAAAGGACCCCGAGATCGGCGGACCCAACCTGATTATCGTGGCCTCGGAAGGGTGGCATCGCGGCGTCGTGGGGATCGTGGCCTCGAAGCTCGTGGACGGGTTCTGCAAGCCCGCCATCGTGCTCTCGATCGAAAACGGCGTGGCGCACGGCTCGTGCCGCAGCATCCCCGCCTTCGACATGTTGGGCGCGCTGGAAGCGAACGCCGACCTCTTCCTGAAGTTCGGGGGACACAAGCAGGCCGCCGGCGTGACCGTGGACGCCGCCCGCTTGCCGGAGTTGCGGCGCCGTCTGACCGAGTACGCCAACGCGCACCTGAATCCCGGCGATCTCATCCCGCGCCTGCGCATCGACGCGCCGCTGGGCCTGCGCGAGATTACCGGCGGCGTCGTGGAGGCGCTGATGCGCCTGGGACCGTTTGGCGCCGCCAATCCCAAGCCGATCTTCCGCGCCTCGCCGGTGGAACTGGCGCAGCCGCCGCGGGTGCTGAAGGAACGCCACCTGGCACTGATGTTCAGGCAGGACGGGCGGTCGTTCAGGGGCATCGCGTGGCGGGCGGCCGAGCGGGAGGCCTACCTCACGGCCAATCGTTTTGGGTTGGAACTGGCCTATTCCCTCGATCAGAATGAGTTTCGCGGCGAAACCACCACCGAACTGACGGTGGCCGATGTGCGCGCGCCGGAAGGAGATCGCTGACGTGGGGTGGCAGAAGGTCGCGCGGGTCGTGGTCGCCGTGATCGGCGTGGGATGCGCCATCGCGGTGTACGTGTACCTCCGCCCGCGACCGGCGGTCGCCGTGACGACGCCGACCCCGCTGGATGCCGGCGCGATCGCGGTCTCGAAGAACACGACGACCAAGCTGCTGGGCCCTGACGGCACGCCGATTTACGAGATCACGTCCGACGTCAGGCGCGTCATGGCCGACGACCGCATGGAACTTCGGGGGAACGTCCGGCTGGTGTTTGCCAGAAATGGCGTGCCGTATACCGTGACGGCCGACGAAGCCGACACAGCAGGCACGGCCGGTCCCACCGGTGAAGAACAGTCCACGGTGGTGTTTCGCGGCACGGTCCGCATGAAGGGCGGGGACGGCTTCTCGGTGGACACCGAAGAGGGCACGTACTTCAATGTCGAGCAGCGCCTGACGTTTCCCGGCGCGATGGCGTTCACGCGAGGACAGCTGTCGGGCAGCGGCGTGGGCGGCGATCTCTACATGGACCGCTCGGTGTTGTGGCTCTACGACCAGTCGGAGATGCGGATCGCGCCGGTCGAGGGCGGCGTGCCGGTGACGGTCACCGGCAAACGGATTGGACTTGCCGAGGCCGATCGGTATCTCCGGGTGGAAGAAGGCGCGCAACTGACCCGCGACAATCAGGACGTGCAATCCGACCTGATGATGCTGTTCTTCGCGGAAGGGTCCCAGGCGGTGCACCGCATCGAGATGGACGGCCGGTCGCGGGTGACACAGACCGGCGGCGGCGATCGGCCCGACATGCGCGCGGACAACATCGACCTGGACTTCGCGCCGGAGACCAGCGCGCTCTCACACGCGCGGCTCGAGGGCAGCGGCGTGCTGACCACGCGCGACGCGTCGGGCACGACGCGCATTACCGGGAGCACGATCGATCTGACGATGGGGGCCGACGGCACGACCCTGACGCGGCTTGAGGGCGCCGCGCCCACCGAGGTCCAGTTGCCCCGCAGCGGCGACACGCCCGCGCGGACCATTCGCTCGGCCGGGCTGATCGCGGAGGGCGCCGAGCCCAAAGGCCTGGATCGCGCGGTCTTCAGCGGCGGCGTGCACTACCGCGAGAGCACCCCGGCGTCGCGTGGACAGGCCGCCCGGTCCCGCGTGGCGACGTCGGATTCGCTGGTGCTCGGCCTGGGCGGTGGCTTGAATCAGGTCGACATGGCGGAGTTCCGCCAGAACTTCACGGTGGTCGACGACACGATGACCGCGAAGGCGGACGAGGGGCGGTACGACGCGCGGAAGGAAACCCTCCAGTTGCGCGCTAACGTGCCGGCGCGTCAGCGGCCCAGGATCGTGGACCAGGAGATCGATGTCACCGCGCAGGCGATTGACGTGGACCTCAAACAGGACTCGTTCGTGGCGAAGGGGCGCGTCGAGTCGCTCCGGAAGCCCGCGCCGAAAGCGCCGGGGGCCACGCCGGGACCCGCCTCCGCTCCGGGACTGTTCGAGGAGGGCGAGCCCATCGGGGGCAAGGCCGATGTGTTGTCCTACGCCAAGGCGACGGGGCTGGCGGTGTACACCGGCGAGGTGGCCCTGTCGCAGCGCAGCGGCCCCGGCACGAGCAGCAACGTGCTTCGCGCGGAGGAAGTGCGCCTCGATGACAAGAAGAGAGATTTGATGGCCAGCGGCCAGGTGCGGTCCACCTTTTTCATCGAGCAGGGCGCGACCGCGTCCGCCCAGCAGCCGCTCACCGACACACAGCTCAACAGCGACCGGATGGCCTATACCGAGGCGACCCGCACGGCGGTGTACTCCGGGTCGGCCGTCATGGAGTCCCGCAATGGTGAACGCCTCACCTCGGAGCAGATCACGATCGAACTGATGGCGGAACGCCGCGCCCTGAAGCGGGTGGAGGCCGTCGCCACCGGCGCGGCCGTGCTCCGGGCGACGCTGCCCGAGGGCAGGTACGTCACGGGACTGCACCTGACGTACCATGCAGAGTCCGATGAGTACATCGTGAGAGGGAAGCCGGCGACGTTCATTTCCCCGTCCGCGACCAAGCCGGGGATGTGCGAGGTGGGCACCGGCTCCGAACTGTCGTTCCTCCGGACGCAGGGGTGGTCGCTTGTGAAGAATGAAGGGGGCGCGGTGGGGCGAGCGGAAGAGAAGAAATGCGCTGAGGTCGTCAAGTAGATGGCGACCCTGCGCTGCGAAGGCCTGACCAAGGCGTACGGCGGCCGCACCGTCGTCAAGAACGTCGATGTCCAGGTGTCGTCGGGTGAAATCGTCGGCCTGCTGGGACCGAACGGCGCCGGTAAGACCACGACCTTCGGCATGGTGGTGGGGCTGACCGCACCGGACAGGGGACGGGTGCTGCTCGATGACAAGGACGTCACCAACGACCCGATGTATGTCCGGTCGCGCAAAGGCATCGGGTACCTGCCGCAGGAGGCCTCGATCTTCAGGGGCCTGACGGTCGAACAGAACATCCTCGCGATTCTGGAGACCCTGCCGATCTCCGCGGAGGAACGCCGGTCGCGCCTGAAGACCCTGCTGGCCGAACTGGGTCTGACGGCACTGGCGCGATCAAAGGCGTACACTCTGTCTGGCGGTGAGCGGCGCCGGGCCGAGATTACCCGGGCGCTGGTCAATCAGCCGAAGTTCATCCTGCTGGACGAACCGTTCGCGGGGATCGACCCGATCGCGGTCAGTGACATCCAGCAGATCGTGGTGCACCTCAAGGCTCGTGGGATCGGGGTGCTGGTGACCGATCACAACGTGCGCGAGACCCTGAAGATCACCGACCGCGCCTATATCGTCCACGACGGTGTCATCTTCCGCAGCGGCACGCCCCAGGCGCTGGCGGCCGATGACGACGTCAAGCGGATTTATCTGGGGACTGATTTCCGCCTGGACTAAAATACGGTCACGACAACAGAACGTTTTTCCTGATGGCCCTTTCGCAAAAACTCTCCGCGCGGCTTTCGCAGAAGCTGATCCTGACGCCCTCGCTGCAGCAAGCCATCAAGCTGCTGCCGATGACGACGATCGAGCTTGCCGACTTGCTGAATCAGGAGATGGTGGAGAACCCGCTGCTCGAGGAGTCGGTGGACGAGGAGGCGCCCACGGCGGAAGTGGTGGCGGAAGCCGAGGCGGTCCCGGAGAAGCCGGATGAAAAGGGAGACGCCTGGGACGACGCCGACTACGAGTATTTTTTTGGCGATTACCTGGACGACGGCTATCGCCCCAGGCAGGCGCAGGAAGTGCGGGAACTCCCGCCGATCGAGAACACCCTCACCAGCAAGGGGTCGCTGGCGGATCACCTTGAGTGGCAGCTGAGCCTGCAGACCACGGATCCGCTGGTCCGCGAGATTGGCGAGGCGATCATCGGCAACATCGATGACGACGGCATGCTGGTGGCGTCAATCAGCGAGATCGCGGCGCTGGGGCCCTGGCCGGTCGCAAGTGTGGAGCACGCCCTGGAGCACGTGCAGTCCTTCGATCCGATCGGCGTCGGCGCGCGGGACCTGCAGGAGTGCCTGCTGCTGCAGTTGCGCGCGGGCGGGCTGGGGGGCACGCCGGTCGAGACGCTGGTGACCGAGCACCTCCCGCTGCTGCAGAATCACCGCGTGCCGGAGCTGGCCAAGGCCCTCGGCCTGCCGCCCGAGGAGATCAAGGCCTACCTGGAGGTGGTCCGGCATCTGGATCCCAAACCGGGCGCGCGGTACACGCCGGCGGACTCGCATTACGTCATTCCCGACGTCTACATCATCAAGACGGAAGACGGCGGCTATCGCGCGGTGCTGAACGAAGAGGGCCTGCCGCAGTTGCGTATCAGCCCGGTGTACCGGCGGATGCTGGACAAGGGTGGCGAGACGTCGGAGGAGACCCGCGCGTACGTCAAGGACAAGTTCCGATCGGCCTTGTGGCTGCTGAAGTCCGTGGACCAGCGGCAGAAGACCATCATCAAGGTGGCCACAAGCATCATCACGTTCCAGCGCGAGTTCCTGGACAAGGGCATTGAA
>JANLHE010000323.1 GCA_024653875.1 Acidobacteriota bacterium | reverse complement strand
ACGGTGAACCCTGACTTCAGCCAGGTCGAGTCCGACGCCGCGCAGGTGACCGTCAACGAGCGGTTCGCGCTCTTCTTCACCGAGAAGCGGCCGTTCTTCCTGGAGGGCATCGAGCTGTTTGCCACGCCCGGCCAGTTGGTCTACACCCGGCGCATCGCCGATCCCATCGCGGGCGGCAAACTGACCGGCAAGATCGGAAAGACCGGCCTGGCGTTTCTGTCCGCGGTGGACGAAGCCGGAGCGGGTCCGAATACGTGGGTGAATGTCGCCCGCCTCCGGCAGGACGTCGGCCGGGACTCGCTGGTGGGTGTCACCTATACCGATGCCACACGGACGGACTCGTTCAGTCGCGTGCTCGCCGCCGACGCGCGCGTGGTCTTCAAGAATCTCTACTACGTCCTGGGGCAGGTGGGCGGGTCCTGGACGGACCGTGGCGGCCCCACGGTATCCGCGCCGACCTGGCAGGCCGAGTTCGATCGGACCGCGCGGGTGTGGGGCTTCAACTATCGCCTCTCCGGCATTGGCGAGGGCTTCGAGGCGGCCGCGGGCTTCGTGCCGCGCAACAACATCGTGGAGTTCCGCGCGTTCAACCGGATCAGTTATTACGGACGTCGAGGCGCCCTGGTGGAGGGCGTGTCGGTGTTCGCCGGGCCCACGCGGCTGTGGCGATATGCCGCGTTCGGGAAAGGGCAGGCGATGGAGGGCGGCGAATCGGCCAGCGTGACCGCCACGCTGCGCGGCGGCTGGTCCCTCAACCTGCGGACCGGGCGGGATTTCGTGCACTTCGCACCCGGCGGCGTGGACACGTATATCAGCAACCTGAGCGGCACCTACTCGGTCACGACTCCCATCTTCGAGAAGTTCAACGCGAAGGTGGAAGTGCGCGCGGGGGGCGCGGCGATCTTTGCCGAGGCCGCCGACGGCCGGGAAAAACGCCTGACGGCGAGCCTGGGGCTCAGACCAACCCAGTCGACGCGGATTGAGGCGAGCCTCGTGTCCTCGCGGATCCGTCGCGAGCGCGATGGCACCGAGTTTGCCCGCGCGACCATTCCCCGGCTGAAAGTGGAATACCAGCCGCGCCGGTCGCTGTTTTTCCGCGTCATCTCCGAGTACCGATCGGAACGGGTGGCCGGCCGACCCTTCAAGGGCCTCCGGTCCGACTGGCTCCTGTCGTTCGAGCCGAGACCGGGCACGGTCGTGTTCCTGGGCTACGGCGTTTCCCAGGAGCGCGATCCGTTCCGCCTGGGAGACGACTCTTTGCAGCGCACATCCGACGGATTCTTCGTGAAGCTCGCGTACCTGATCCGGCGGTAGAGGTTCGATGAGGAAAAAGGAAGTGGTGATTGACGACGCCCTCAAGGCGCGTCTGCAGCAGGCCGTGGAGACGCTGGAGGCCGTTGCGGCCGATCGGCGCCTGCTGGCCGGCATGACGCCGGAGGAGCGGACGCGTCTGGTCATCGCCGTGGGGAATGTCTATAACCCCGACCCGGCCACGCGGCGCCGGATGGCCAAGGCCGTGGTGCGGCTGCGCGAAGCCGAGAAGATCAAGCAGGACGAAGCGGCGCGGGCGCGGACCGGCATTCGCGAATTGCGACGCAAGCCGGTCTTCACCACGCCCAACTACCTGCCCCCGCCCGCCACCCCGCAAGGCGAACCAGTTGAAGCGGCTGAACCGATCCGGCTCTCCGAAGATCGCTGCTGCTACACCTGCAAGAAATACTTCCGCGAGGTGCATCACTTCTACGATCAACTCTGCCCGCCGTGCGCCGCGTTGAATTTCCGGAAGCGCACGGAACTGGCGGACCTCACGGGCCGTGTCGCCTTGCTGACCGGCGGCCGCGTGAAGATTGGATACCAGGCCGGGCTGAAGTTGCTGCGCGCCGGCGCGCACCTGGTTGTGACCACCCGGTTCCCGCGCGACTCCGCGATGCGCTACGCCAGCGAACCGGACTTCGAGCAGTGGGGCCATCGGCTCGAAGTGTTCGGCCTGGACCTCAGGCACACACCGTCGGTCGAGGCATTCTGTCGGGAGATGCTGGCCACGCGCCATCGGCTCGATTTCATCATCAACAACGCGTGCCAGACCGTGCGGCGGCCGCCTGAGTTCTACGCGCACATGATGGAAGGGGAGACCTCCGCGCTGCACACGATGCCCGACCACGTGCGCAAACTCGTGGGCGCGTACGAGGGCCTGCGCGGGTATCACATGCTGCCGGAGTCGGACGCCGCGGCCCTGCAGCACATGTCGCAGGACAGCATGGCGTCGCGCCTGTCGGAAGTGGCCGGCCTCACGCACGCGGCGGAACTGTCGCAGGTGGCGCTGCTGCCCGAGGAACTCGAGGCGCAGAAAGGTCTCTTTCCGGAAGGGCGGCTGGATCAGGATCTGCAGCAGGTGGACCTCAGGGGCCGGAACTCGTGGCGCCTGCTGATGGCCGAAGTGCCGGCGGTGGAACTGCTCGAAGTCCAGCTGGTGAACGCGGTCGCGCCGTTCATCCTCAACGCGCGCCTCAAGCCGCTGATGCTGCGCACGGACAATCGCGACAAACACATCGTGAACGTGTCGGCCGTGGAGGGGCAGTTCTACCGCAACTTCAAGACCACGCGGCATCCCCACACGAACATGGCCAAGGCCGCGCTCAACATGATGACGCGCACGGCGGCCGCCGACTACCACACCGACGGCATCCACATGAACAGCGTGGACACCGGCTGGGTGACCGATGAGGATCCGGTCGAGATCGCCGCCCGAAAGACCGAGGAGCACCGCTTCCACCCGCCCCTCGATATCGTCGACGGTGCCGCGCGCATCGTCGACCCCATCATCGACGGCCTCAACACCGGTGCCCACGTCTGGGGCCAGTTCCTGAAGGACTACAAGCCGACGACATGGTGACGGAGGGTCCTGAGGTCCTGGGGTCCTGGTGTACTCTGAAGGGATGAACTGTTACTCGGGAAGAGACTGTGCCCGCGCGTTCCGCACGGTTCGCGCCAACACCATCCAGATTGCCAGGGACGTTCCCGTGGACCAGTGGGGCTTCCGGCCGACGCCGGACTCCATGAGCGTCCGCGAAGTCCTGGCCCACATCGTCGCCGGGACCACCTGGCAGTTAAAGGCCCACGCCGAGGACAAGAAGTCGTTCTTTACGTTTGACGACTTCCGCGATTACATCGGCGAGGCCAACGCCCTTGAGCAGTCGCTGGATACGCCCGAAGCGGTGTTAACGGCGCTCGAGACCGAGGGCGAGGCCTTTGCCGCGTTCCTGGAAACCATGACCGACGAGGCCATGGCCGAGCGGGTCGGCTTCCCCCCGCCCGTCGAGCCGTCCAGCAAAACGCGGTTCGAGCTGCTGATGTCGGTCAAGGAACACGAAATGCACCACCGCGGCCAGTTGATGGTGTACGAGCGCCTCGTCGGCGTCGTGCCGCACCTGACGCGCAACCGGCTGGCCGCCATGGCCCAGGCCGCCAACCAGAAACTCCAGAACTGACCGAACGCCATCATGCTGAGAGCCGGAATCGTCGGACTGCCCAACGTGGGCAAGTCCACCCTGTTTAATGCCGTCACCCGGACCCGCAAGGCCGAGGCGGCGAACTATCCCTTCTGCACCATCGACCCCAACGTCGGCATCGTCACGGTGCCCGATGCGCGGCTGTACGAGCTGCAGAAGATCGCCAGGACCAACGTGGTCATTCCCGCGGCGATTGAGTTTGTGGACATCGCCGGGCTGGTGAAGGGCGCCAGCACGGGCGAGGGCCTGGGCAACAAGTTCCTGACGCACATCCGCGAAGTGGATGCCATCGTGCAGGTGGTGCGGTGTTTCGAGGACGAAGACGTGCACCACGTCTCCGGCAAGGTCGATCCGGTGCGCGACATCGAGATCGTCAACACCGAGTTGATTCTGGCCGACCTGGATTCGGTGAAGAAGCGCCGCGAGCGCCTGCAGAAGGACGTCAAGCGCGGCGACAAGGCGGCGGCGGCCGAAGAGGCCGCGCTCGTCAAGATCGAACCCGTGCTCGACTCAGGCAAGCCCGCGCTGCTCGCGGACCTGACGCCGGAGGAAAAGACGCTGTCGCGGGCGTTGTTCCTGCTGACGGACAAGCCGACCATCTTCGCGTGCAACGTCAAGGAGGGCGATCTCGCCACCGCCGACACGAATCCCCACGTCCTCAAGGTTCGCGAGTACGTGAAGACACATCTGGCGTGCGAGGCCGTGGTCATCAGCGCGCAGATCGAAAGCGACCTGGTGGATCTGGAGCCCGACGAAGCACAGGCGTTTCTCAAGGAACTGGGTGTGCCCGAGAGCGGCCTTGGCGCCTTGATTCGCGCGACGTATCACCTGCTGGGCTTGCGCACGTACTTCACGGCGGGCGAAAAGGAGGTCCGCGCCTGGACCATCCACGCGGGCGACACCGCGCCCCAGGCGGCGGGGGTCATTCACTCGGACTTTGAACGCGGGTTCATCAAGGCCGAAACGGCGGCGTACGGCGACTTGGTGTCCTGCGGTTCGGTCGCCGTGGCCCGTGAAAAAGGGCTCTACCGGATGGAAGGCAAGGAATACGTCGTCACCGACGGCGA
>JANLHE010000322.1 GCA_024653875.1 Acidobacteriota bacterium | reverse complement strand
GGGATCGCCGCCTTCGATGGTGACGCCCGTGAGGTCGACGGTGATGTTCGACCCGCGCACGAGCACGGCCGCTCCGCCAGCCGCGGCCGGAAGGCGATAGGTCCCAGGCTTCACTCTGGTGTTCGAACTGATCACCAGGCCGGGCGTGAGGGCTATTTCAGACTGAGCTGCCTGCGCGGACAGCTCACTGTCAATGAGCCAATGAGGCAATGGGGCAATGAGGCAATGGATTGAGGCAACGCTCAGAATGAGGCAATGCCGGATCACGCGTGTATCCATGCTCAAGTCACCTTCCTGACATCGCCCGCGCCTCAGACCGCGAACGTGTCCGCGTCCCAGTTGATGCCCAGCTCCTCCGGCCCGGCCATGTAGCCGAGCATCGCGGAGGCGGCAACCACCGACGGACTGGCGAGGAACCCTTCGCCGCCGTACCCCATGCGGTTCTGCCAGTTGCGGTTGAACGAGGTAATCGCCCGCTGCCCGGGGTCGAGGGCGTCTTCGCCCTGCCCGAAACACGGGCCGCACCAGGACTGGCGGATGACGGCGCCCACCGACCGGAATACCTCGGCGATCGACTCGCCACCCAGGCGCTGGTCGGGCGTTTCGATTTGCCGGCCGACGCCGCCGGATCCGGGGAACACCTTGAATTCGGTCGCCGCCTTGACGCGGCCCTTGCCGCGCGCGGCACGCAGCACCAGCGCGGCCTGCAGCAAGTCGGCATAGCTGCCGTTCGTGCACGAGCCGATCATCGCCTTGTCAAACGTGATGCGTTCTTTCGCCACCTCGCCGGCGGTAAACGCGTTGCCGGGGCTGAACGGCTTCGCGATCATCGGCGCCACGTCCGACAGGTTGAACACCTCGTCGATCTCGTAGACGGCATTCGCGCCGGGCGCGAGCGGCGGATACGGCAAGGCCGTCATCCCCTTCTCGCGATACCAGGCATACGTCGTCTCATCGGGCGCGAAGATGCCGTTGAGCGCCTCGGCCTCGGCCATCATGTTCGCGATGGTGTTGCGCGAGACCATCGGCAGTTGGCGCATCGCGTCCACGAACTCCACCGACATGCCCTGCGACTGCTTCGCGCCCCAGCGGCGGAGCAGTTCAAGGACGATGTCCTTGCCGCCGACCCAGGGGTTGAGCGTGCCGACAAAGGACACACGACGCGCCTTGGCGAGCGTGAAGTAGATGTACCCGGTGGACCACCCGAACCCCAGCGTGGTGGACCCCACGCCGATCCCCACCGCGCCGTACGCGCCGTACGCGCGGCTATGCGAGTCCGCGCCGGGGATGAACTGCCCGGGCATCACCAGGCCCTGCTCAGGAAAATAGAAGTGAAAAATGCCGTCGCCCGGCGTGGCGTAGTACGGCTTGGCCATCCCGTGCGCCTTCGCGAACGCCCGCCCAATCGAGGTCTGCTTGTCGTCGTCATCGCGGCCGGTGAACACGAAGTGGTCGTTGGCCACGGCGGCCTGGCGCGGATCGATCGTGCTGCCGCCGGTGATCTGGTTGAACGTATGAATCGAAAAGGGCGCGGTGCCGTCGGAGGCCGGCAGCAGGTCGGCGTAGACCCGCAGCGTGGCGCCGGGCTTGAAGTCCTCGCGCGGAAGGTCACGGTCCACGCGGTGCGCCCAGATGATCTGTTCGGTGGTGGTCAGGCCGTCGGCCATCGAAGCGTCGGCCCAGTCCAGCGACGGCGGCGTATCCACGGACGTGCGGAACTCGCGGCGGCCCACGGCGAAGATGCCGCCCCCGCGGCGAATCTCTTCTTCCTTCGGCGAAAGGGGCACCGGCACGTAGTTCCTGCCCTGCGTGACGTTGGCGATCGCGCGCGAGACCGGATCGAACGTGAACTCGTCGCCGTCCTTCGCGTCGGCCACGGCCTCCGGGCACTGCACCACGTGCAGGCCGAGGTTGAACGAATTGCGCCGGAAGATGTCGCCCATGTTGTTGCCGGCAATGACCACCAGTTCCAAGCCGACTTCCTCGGCCACGCCCTTGAGGCCGGCCGGACTCATCTCGCGCGACGATCCGATGGCGAACCGATCACCGGCGATGAGGAACGTCTCGCCGCGATGGACCCGGGCCCGGAAGTCCGGCATGAGGTGGCGGAACGACCCGGCTTTCCACCGCTCGTCGAGCGTCTCCAGGCTCTCGGACACGCAGTCGGCCGCGGGCGTGATCTGGTCGGTGTCGATGGCGTCGAGTTTTTTCGTCCCGGCGGGCGCCTTGGGGTCCCACA
>JANLHE010000318.1 GCA_024653875.1 Acidobacteriota bacterium | reverse complement strand
ATCGTCGTCGGTCTGGCGGTGGTAGTCGCAGCGGTCGCCGTCGCGGCAGACGACGTGCCGCAGCAGCGCCTGCGACGCCGCATCGACCCAGTGTTTGCGAGCGATGGTGATCGGGAGCCCGGAGGAGGCGTTCGAGCCGAACGCCTCCTCGCCGAGCTTGACGAGCCGGATTCCCGCGCGCGTGCTGCCGTCGATCCAGACGAGATCTGAGCCGCGCGCGTGCCAAGTTGGTCCGGTGGTGGTGGGGGGGGTCATGATTAGGACAGGCACAGCGGCTTGAGGCCCGCGTCGATCCGATCAAGCTCCGCGAGCACGGCGGGGTAGTCGGCGTAGTAGATCGGGTCGAGCATGGCGCGCCACTCGGCGCGCTCGGTGGTGTCGAGCCGATCGTAGAGCTCGACGATCAGCGTATCGTCCGCGGTCAGGTCGGTGGTGGTCATGATCCTGTCTCCTTCTCCGTGGTGTTGGCCGGGCGCCGAGCGTCTGCGCGCTGTCTCGCCCTGTAGGCGACGCTCGACTGTCGCTGCTGCTCCCGGCGCCGCTCGGCGTACGTTGGGTCGTTGCGGAGCTGGCGCGCTTTCCAGGCGGCCGTTGAGGCCAGGCGACAGCGACGGCAGGCGTTCCGCGACCTGGGGTAGGTGCCGTCGGGTGCCCAGCGATCGTGGCCGGCCGGGCAGTAGCGGCGGAGCAGGACGCCGCTGAGCGATTGTGGCGCGCCGGCGTCCTGGGCGAGCCGACGGGCCTGCTTGGACGACACGCCCAGCCCCGCGGCGATCATCGCCACATTGGCGCCCTCAGCGATCGCCGCGCGCGCGCTCTCCAGGAGCTGTTGGTGGCGCAGCGCGTGCGTCTCGGCGGTCCCGCGCGTCGTCACCCCAACGCGCCGGAGGATCTGTTGGACGCGCTGGCGGGACACGCTGAACGACTGGCCGACCTCTGCGAGCGTGGCGCCGGCGGCGTAGGCGGCGACCATCGCCGCGGGGCGCTCGGCGCGCGGGACCGTCACGACAGGGTGCTCCTCTCGCTGTGTGTGTGCGCAGGATTGCGCTTTCGTCTCCGGCCACTCGGCCGGGTGTTGTGCGAGGGGCTGCCTCGTCAGCAGTGGGCGCACGGTCCCACTGGACCGGTCCTCACAGGAGGACTGGTTTCGCCACTGCGGCGGGGTCAGAGGATCTCCTCGGGCCAGTCGTCGCCGCGCACGCGCACGCCGTAGGTGGCCTGGGCCCATTCCTCGCCGAGTGCACGGAGCTGAGCGATGGCCTCGCGTGCCTCCTCCAGCGATTCGAACCGGTTGGGCTCTCCGATCCCGTCGCTGCTCCACTGGCCGCCTCGGGCCAGTCGTCGCCGCGCACGCGCACGCCGTAGGTGGCCGCGGTGGCCGTAGTCCCAGTCGTCGGGATTACCCTGCGCCGTCACGATCTCGTACTCGTTGCTGCTGGTCACGATCCTGTCTCCTCTCACGCTCTCCTGGGCCGGTGCGTAGGTCGTCTGTGTCTGTGTCACGGTCCTGTCTCCCTCTCTGCTGTTGTTGGCCTGCCATCATCGGCGCCAGGCGGCCAGTCCTGGCGGACCGGGCCGGAGCCCGGTTTCGGCTGTCAGGCGTGCGCGCGCTCCAGCTCCGCCATATGCTCTCGCTCCGCGACCTCCAGTGCGGCGTTCTCGTCCGCGTCCTGGCGCGAGTAGATCGGCGAGCCGTCCCGGTAGCGCTGCGCCTCCGCCTGACGGTCTGAGATCAGGCGCGGGTGCAGGTAGCCGAGCGCCGGGGACACCTTCCGCCATTCGTCGGCTGTGTGGCTGAGCCAGGCCAGCGCCTGGCGTCGATCGCTCCGCGCGAACCAACGGTACGTGTGGTGCTGCGAGCCCGGAAGACCAACGATTGCGTACACGGTCCGTTCTCCTCTCTGATCTGACCTAGCAGTGGCGTGCGGCTTCCCACAGAGCCGTGAGGACGCGGATCGTCTCGCGGGCCTCGGCGGCGGTAGGGACGGTGACCGTCTCTGTGTCCCAGTCCAACTCGGAGGCGAGTAGCCGCGTGACGTAATCGATTTCCGATTGCTGCTGTGCCGTCACTGTCGTGTTCGTGCTCACGATCCTGTACCTCCCTGACACCGCCA
>JANLHE010000316.1 GCA_024653875.1 Acidobacteriota bacterium | reverse complement strand
CATGTACTTCATCTCGGCGCTGGCCTCGTCGGGCCGGTAGAACGGCGCGTCCGCGATGCGGTCGTCGGAGATGGGAATGCCGAAGCGGCCGCGGAAGTGCTTCAGGTCGCCTTCGTTCATCTTCTTCTGCTGGTGGGTGATGTTCTTGCCCTCGCCCGCTTCGCCCAGGCCGTACCCCTTGATCGTGCGCGCCAGCACCACGGTGGGCGCGCCCTGCGAGTTCACGGCCGCGCGATAGGCGTTGAACACTTTCACCGGATCGTGACCGCCCACGTGCAGTTTCTTCAGGTCGGTATCCGACAGGTGCGTGACCATGGCTTCCAGCCGCGGGTCCGCGCCCCAGAACTGCTTGCGCAGATACGCGCCGTCTTCCACCACGTAGCGCTGGTATTCGCCGTCCACGATCTCGCCCATGCGGCGGACCAGCAGACCCTCGGTGTCACGCGCGAGCAGTTCGTCCCATTCGGACCCCCACAGCACCTTGATGACATTCCACCCCGCGCCGCGGAACACCGCTTCCAGCTCCTGGATGATCTGGCCGTTGCCACGCACCGGGCCGTCAAGCCGCTGCAGGTTGCAGTTGATGACGAAGATCAGGTTGTCGAGCTTCTCGCGCGCGGCCAGGGAGATCGCGCCCAGCGCCTCCGGCTCGTCCGTTTCACCGTCACCCAGGAACGCCCAGACCTTCTGGCTCGACACCGGCTTGAGGCCGCGATTCTCCAGGTACCTGTTGAAGCGCGCCTGGTAAATCGCCATCAGCGGGCCGAGGCCCATCGAGACGGTGGGGTTTTCCCAGAACTCCGGCATCAGCCAGGGGTGCGGATAGGACGACAGGCCGCCGCCGGGCCGCAGCTCGTGGCGGAAGTTAATCAGGTGCTCTTCGGTCAGACGGCCTTCCAGGAACGCGCGGGCATAGATGCCGGGCGACGCGTGGCCCTGGAAGTAGATGATGTCCGCGTCGGCTCCCGCTTCCTTGCCGCGGAAGAAGTGGTTGAACGCCACCTCATACAGCGTGGCGGCCGAGGCATACGTGGAAATGTGGCCGCCGATGCCGTCCGACTCGCGGTTGGCCCGCACGACCATGGCCAGCGCGTTCCACCGGATCACGCTCTTGATGCGGCGTTCAAGCTCGCGGTCACCCGGATAGGGGACCTGCTCGCTCTCGGGAATCGTGTTGATATAGGGCGTCTTGGACGAAAAGGGCTCGCGGAAGCCCGCCGCGCGTGCGCGGGTGCGCAGGGCGTCCAGCAGGCGGAAGACGCGGCTGCGGTCGCCGGTGCGAAGGACGTAATCCAGGGAGTCAATCCACTCCCGGGTCTCAATTGACTCCAAGGCGGACGCATCGATCGGTGCCATATTCTTCATCTCTTGGTGGTTCCTCAGCCCTTTATTGTACCCTCCGCCCCGGACCTCGCCTAGCGGGCGCCACCGGCGAGGCTCGGCGGCCCTCGCCGCGCGGCGAAAAACCGTGCAGAATTAGGCATATGACCTTCGCGCGCAAGACATCTGCCCTGCTGCTCACCCTCGCCCTTTCACCGGCCTGCACGGCCCAAGCCCCCACGGAGCCCCCAGTGACGCCCTCCCCGCTCGAAGCCCAGATCGCCAGATTCGCGCCCGTCGACATCGGCGTGGACCTGACCGGCCTGCCGGCCAGCGAGCGCGAGGCGCTCACCGCGATGGTCGATGCGGCGCGGCTGATGGACGGGCTGTTCCTGCAGCAGGTCTGGTCGGAAAACGCGAGCACGCTCGTGCGCCTGGCCGCAAACCGCACGCCCGCCGGCCAGCACATGCTCCACGCCTTCCTGCTCAATAAAGGCCCATGGTCCAGGCTCGACGAGAACGCGGCGTTCGTGCCCGGCGTGGGCGCCAAGCCCGATCAGGGCAACTTCTATCCGTCGGATGCCACCAAGGACGAGGTGGAACGGTGGATGAACACGCTCCGTGGCGCGGACCGGCAGCTGGCCGTCGGCTTCTTCAGCACAATCCGCCGTAACGCGAACGGCTCGCTCATGGCCGTGCCCTACAGCGTCGAGTACCAGAACACGCTGACCGAAGCCGCCGCGCTCCTGCGCAAGGCGGCGTCGCTCACGTCACAGCCGACGCTCAAGCGCTTCCTCGAGCTGCGCGCCGACGCCTTCAAGTCCAACGACTACTACGCGAGCGACGTGGCGTGGATGGAACTGGACGCGTCGATCGAGCCGACCATCGGCCCGTACGAAACCTACGAGGACGGCTGGTTCGGCTACAAGGCGGCCTTCGAAGCCTTCATCACCGTGCGGGACGATGCCGAGACACAGAAGCTGAATGTGTTCGGCGCCGAGCTGCAGGGGCTGGAGAACGCGCTTCCCATCGACCCGAAATACCGCACGGCGGCGATCGGCGCGATGGCGCCGATGCGCGTCGTCAACGTCGTGTTCTCGGCCGGCGACGGCAATCGCGGCGTGCAGACGGCCGCGTTCAACCTGCCGAACGACGACCGCGTGATCCGCGAGAAGGGCTCCAAGCGCGTCATGCTCAAGAACACGCAGGAAGCCAAGTTCAAGTACGCCCTGACGCCGATCGCGGACGTCGCCATCTCGGCGGCCGACCGGTCGAAGGTCTCGTTCGACGCGTTCTTCACGCACATCCTGATGCATGAACTGATGCACGGCCTCGGCCCCCACGTGGTGCACGGCAGCGCCACCCCGGTGCGCGAAGCGCTCAAGGACACGTACTCGGCGATGGAAGAGGCCAAGGCGGACATCTCGGGCCTGTGGGCGCTCGCCCAGCTCGCCGAAAAAGGCACGATCTCCGCGGACATCGCGCGGGCGATGTACACCACGTTCCTCGCGTCCTCGTTCCGATCGATTCGCTTCGGCCTCACGTCAGCCCACGGCCGCGGCCAGATCCTGCAGCTCAACTACCTGCTCGACAACGGCGCGGTGGTGGTCAACGCCGACGGCACGTTTTCGGTGGTGGACGCGAAGATCCGGGACGCGGTGGCCAACCTGACGCGCGACATCATGACGATGCAGGCCGTCGGTGATTACGCGGCGGCACAGCAGATGCTGAAGACGATGGTCGTGGTGCGGCCCCAGGTGCAGGCGGTGCTCGACAAGCTCAAGGGCGTACCGGTGGACATCGAACCCCGATTCACCGCCGTCAAGTAACGCGTCACCCCCAATGATCCTCGAGTTATCCGGCGCAACCGCCCACTCTCCGTTTAGAATCGCCAAACTCCTCGAACGCCTCACGGCGATCGAACCCACGGTCACCGGCCTGGCCGCCCGCTACGCACATTTCGCGGAGATCACGCGCGCACTTGACGGCCGGGAACGCGAACGGCTGGAGCGCCTTCTGGACTACGGCCCGCGCACGGGGGACCGGCAGGAGGCGGCCGGACAGCTCATGCTGGTGGTTCCCCGCGCCGGCACGATCTCGCCGTGGTCGAGCAAGGCGACCGACATCGCCAGGGTGTGCGGCCTGGACGGCGTAACCCGCATTGAACGCGGTGTGGCGTATCGGGTGCAGGCCTCGGCGCCGCTGGCGCCGGAACACCTCGCGCGGCTCTTCGCGCCACTGCACGACCGGATGACCGAGATGGTCGTGCAGGACAGCCGGGACGCCCACGCGCTTTTCCAGCATCAGCCCCCCCGGCCGCTGGTCTCAATCGCGCTCGCGCGCGGCCGCGTCGCGCTGGAAGAGGTCAACGTCGACCTCGGCCTGGCGTTGTCCGCCGATGAGATTGACTATCTGCTGGCCAGCTTCGGCGCCATCGGCCGCGACCCGACGGACGTGGAACTAATGATGTTCGCGCAGGCCAACTCCGAACATTGCCGCCACAAGATCTTCAACGCCAGCTGGATCATCGACGGCCGCCCGCAGGACAAGTCGCTGTTCGCGATGATTCGGAACACGCATGCCCACAATCCGCGCGGGGTCCTGTCCGCCTACAAGGACAACGCCGCCGTGATCGAGGGCGCGACGGGCACGCGGTACTTTCCGGATCCGGAGACCGGCGTGTTCACCGGTGTCGACGAGCCGATCGACATCGTGATGAAAGTCGAGACGCACAACCACCCCACGGCCATCTCGCCCTTTCCGGGCGCATCCACGGGCGCCGGCGGCGAGATCCGGGACGAAGGGGCGACCGGACGCGGTGCCAAGCCGAAGGCGGGCCTTGCGGGCTTCTCGGTGTCGCATCTGCGCATTCCGGATTTCACGCAGCCGTGGGAAGCCACGATTGGCTCACCCGACCGCATCGCCTCGGCCCTGGACATCATGATTGAAGGCCCGGTCGGCGCCGCGGCCTTCAACAACGAGTTCGGCCGGCCGAACATCGCCGGCTACTTCCGCACGTTCGAATTGCAGATGCCTGGCGACGGCCCGCACCGGGCGCGCGGCTACCACAAGCCCATCATGATCGCCGGCGGCATGGGCAATATCCGCCGCGCGCACGTCGACAAGTGCGATGTGCCACCCGGCGCCACGCTCGTGGTCCTCGGGGGGCCGGCCATGCTCATTGGCCTGGGCGGCGGTGCGGCCTCGTCGCTGGGCAGCGGCACCAGCCACGCGGACCTCGACTTTGCGTCGGTCCAGCGCGGCAATCCGGAAATGCAGCGGCGCGCGCAGGAAGTGATCGACAGGTGCTGGGCGCTTGGCGACCGCAATCCCATCCTCCTGATCCACGACGTCGGCGCGGGCGGGCTTTCAAACGCCGTGCCCGAGGCGGTGGCGCACAGCCATCGCGGCGCCACCATCAACTTGCGCGACGTGCCGAGTGCCGAATCGGGCCTGTCGCCCCTGGAGTTGTGGTGCAACGAGGCGCAGGAGCGGTACGTCCTGGCCATCGACGCCACCGCCCTCGATCGCTTCTCGGCCATCGCCCAGCGCGAGCGCTGTCCGTTTGCCGTCATCGGCGCCCTCGATGACACCGGACAGCTGATCGTGGCGGATCCGCAGCTCGACAGCACGCCGGTGGACATCCCCATCGACGTGTTGCTGGGCAAGCCGCCGCGCATGGTCCGGGATGTGCGCACCGTGCAGCCGGTCACCGAGGCGTTTGATCCAGCCGCGATTGACTTGGGGGAGGCCGCCCGGCGCGTCCTGCGCTTTCCGGCCGTGGCGGACAAGACGTTCCTCATCAGCATCGGCGACAGGTCGGTGGGCGGGTTGATCAGCCGCGATCAGTTCGTGGGCCCGTGGCAGGTGCCGGTCGCCGACGTGGGCGTGACGGTAGCCGACTATCGCGGTCACGCCGGCGAGGCGATGGCGATGGGCGAGCGCACGCCGGTGGCCGTTCTGAGCTCGCCTGCGGCCGCCCGCCTGGCCGTGGGCGAGGCCGTGACGAACATCCTGGCCGCCGATGTGGCATCGCTCGCGCAGATTCGCCTCTCGGCGAACTGGATGGCCGCCGCGGGAGAAGCGGGCGAAGAGGCCGCGCTGTATGCGGCCGTCAAGGCGGTGGGCGAAGAGCTGTGCCCCGCGCTCGACATCGCCATTCCCGTCGGCAAGGACTCGCTGTCGATGCGGACCAACTGGACCGATGCCACCGGGACCAAGAGCGTCGTCGCCCCCGTCTCCGTGATCGTGTCGGCATTCGCCCCCGTGGCGGACGTGCGCCGCACGCTCACACCTGAATTGCGGATGGATCTGGGCGAGACGTCGCTCTGGCTGATCGATCTCGGCCAGGGACGGGATCGGCTGGGCGGGTCGGTCCTCGCGCAAGTGTATGGCACCCTGGGCCGGGAGCCCGCGGACCTGGACGACCCGGCGCTGCTCGTGCGATTCGCGGCGGCGCTCGGAGACTTGAGGCGCGCCGGGCTCGTGCTCGCGTATCACGATCGCTCGGACGGCGGCCTCTTCGCCACGCTGGTCGAGATGGCCTTCGCCGGCGGCGCGGGTCTTGACGTCGAGTTGCCCGCATCCGGCCGTCCGGCGGCCGCCCAGCTGTTTGCCGAAGAACTGGGCGCGGTCATCCAGACGCGCGCCGCCGACGCGGAGACGGTGCGGGACATCGTCGACCGCCACGGGTTGGCCGGCTGCCTGTTCCCTCTGGGCCGCCCGACGCGCGGCCAGGCCCTTGTCATTCGGCGCGCCGGCGTCGAGCTCCTCAGGGAGTCACGAGTGGAGCTGCGTCGTGTGTGGTCCGAACCCTCCTATCGGCTGCGCCGATTGCGGGACGACCCGGCGTGCGCCGACGAAGAATTCGCGGCGCAGACCGACCCGGACGATCCGGGCCTGTCGGTGTCGCTCACGTTCGATGCGAACGAGGATGTCGCCGCGCCGTATGTCTCGCGTGGCGTCCGCCCGCCGGTGGCGATTCTCAGGGAACAGGGCGTCAACAGCCAGGTGGAAATCGCCGCGGCGTTTGCGTTCGCCGGGTTCGACTGCCACGACGTCCACATGACCGACCTGCTGAGCGGCCGCCGGTCGCTGCGGGAGTTCGCGGGACTGGTGGCCTGCGGAGGCTTCTCGTACGGGGATGTCCTGGGCGCCGGCGAGGGCTGGGCCAAGTCCATCCTCTTTCACGAAGCGGTGCGCGACGACTTCATCCGGTTCTTCGATCGCGGGGAGACGTTCACGCTGGGTATCTGCAACGGGTGTCAGATGCTGGCCGCGCTCAAGAGCATCATCCCGGGCACGGATCTGTGGCCCCGCTTCGTGCGCAATCGCGCGGAGCAGTTCGAGGGCCGATTCAGCATGGTGGAAATCCTGCCGTCGCCGTCCGTCCTGCTGCAGGGCATGGCCGGCTCGTTCCTGCCGATCGTGGTCTCGCACGGCGAGGGTCGCGCCGCGTTCGGAAGCGACGACGGCGCGAACCGCTGCGCGAGCGATGGGCTCGTTGCCTACCGCTACGTGAACCACGACCGATCCGTCGCCACGACCTACCCCGCCAACCCCAACGGATCGCCGCTGGGCATCGCGGCGCTCTCCAACGCCGACGGGCGCGTGACGATCACCATGCCGCATCCCGACCGGTGCTACCGGACCATCACCAACTCGTGGCGGCCTGACGGCGCCGGCGAGTGGAGCGGATGGATGCGGGTGTTCCGCAATGCCAGGACGTTTCTGGGATAAGCGGGGCCTGCCGAATCCTTCAATAACTGCACCAGCTGGTCCATCCACACCGCCGCCAGCGTGTGAGTGCCATGGCCGGCCGTGCGGTCGCTAAGCGGAATCATGACGGCGCGGCCGCGCGTCACCCGGCTGATTTCCTTCTCAAGCAGGCCGATTTCCGGCGGGTTCACCAGATCGTCGGCGGAATTAACGGCCACAAGCGGCGCCGTGATCTTCTCCAGGCCGGGTCCAGGATCGTAGTCGCGGGACGCCTCGAACCAATACAGGATGTCATTCGCGTCGCCCGTGCGAACGTAGTTGGCGATGTAGGCCTCCATCGCCTTGTCCGCTTCCGCCACGGTCGGCGCTTCACGGTGGCGGCGCACGGGATTGCTGCTGACGAGCCACAGCATCTGCGCGGCGGTCCGCAGGCTCGGCGGCTGCGTGGTGTAGTTGCCGCCCTGCCACGCCGGATCGTTGCGAATCGCATCGATCAGCACGCGCCGCCAGACACGGTTGCGTCCTGAAATCTGCCCGGGCACGCTGGCCAGCGGCATCAGGGCATCCATGAAGTCCGGGTACCGCTGTCCCCAGAGCCACGTGTGCATGCCGCCCATCGACGTCCCCATGATGAGCCTGGCGTGGTTGACGCCGAGGCCGTCAACCAGCAGCCGGTGCTGCAGGTCCACCATGTCGGAATAGCCGTAATGGGGGAACGTCGCGCGCAGGCCGTTGCTCGGCTTGCTCGACCCGCCGTGGCCGACGCCGTCGGGAAGGATGATGAAGTACTTCGCCGCATCGAGGGTCTGCCCCGGCCCGAACAGCGCTCCCGCGAAGTTGCGGGACAGGAACTGCGCGCCGGTACCGCCGGTGCCGTGCATCACGAGCACGGCGTTGGTGACCCTCCCGCGCGCGTCCTTCTGCGGGGCGCCAAGCGTCCGGTAATGCAGGCGCACTTCGGGCAGCGCCTGGCCGGACTTGAAGGTGTAGTTGCGGACGATGAAGTCGCCTTCGGTGACGGCGGGCGCGGCCTGTTGGGCCGCGCCGGCGGACGTCATCGCCAGCGTCACGGCAGTAATCAACGCGAGTGCGGCTCTGGTGGGTATCATGCCCTGCATTCTAGAACGACGCGTGCTCGGTCCGGCGGATGATCTCCTCCTGGAGCGCCTCCGACAGATCGCAGAAATAATCGCTGTAGCCGGCCACGCGGACGATGAGGTCGCGGTGGGCGGCAGGGTGGGCCATCGCCTCCCGGAGCGTGGCGGCCGTCACCACGTTGAACTGCATGTGGTGCCCGTCCATCTTGAAGTACGACCGCACGAGGCTCTGCAGGTGGTCGATGCCGCTGTCGCCGGCCAGCAGGTCCGGCGAGAACTTCATGTTGAGCAGCGTGCCACCGGTCTTGATGTGGTCCATCTTCGCGGCCGATCGGAGCACGGCCGTGGGCCCGTGTCGATCGGCGCCTTGCACCGGGCTGATGCCCTCCGACACCGGCTGCCCTTCCCCGCGCCCGTCCGCCGACGCCAGGCACACTTCGCCAAAGTACACGTGGCTGGTGGTGGGCAGCATCTCGAGCCGGTAGGCGCCGCCTTTGGTGTTCGGGCGGCCGTCGATGGCCTCGAACAGCATCTGGAACGAGCGCCGCATCAGCGCGTCGGCCTGCTCGTCGTCGTTCCCGTACTTGTGTGTCTTGTGAAGGAGCCGCTGCTTGAGCGGCGCGTTCCCGGTGAAGTCGGCGTCGAGGGCCTCCACCAGCCTCGCGAGCGGCCACTCGGCCTTGTCGTACACCAGCTCCTTCAGCGCGGACAGACTGTCTGTCAGGCTGCCGATGCCGACGGCCTGGATAAACGTGTTGTTGTAGCGCGCCCCGCCGGCGTTGTAGTCCTTCCCGCGCGCGATGCAGTCGTCGGTAATCACCGAGAGGAACGTGTGCGGCATGCGCGTCGCAAAGAGCCGCTCGATGAGCTGGTTGCCGCGGATCTTGACGTCGAGGCCGTGCCGGACCTGGGTCTCGAACGCCGCGAACAGTTCGTCGAACGTGGTGAACCCGGCCGGGTCACCGGTGCGTGCGCCGACGTACGTGCCCGTGCGCGCATCGAAGCCGTCGTGCAGCGCCAGTTCCAGCATCTTCATGAGGTTGAAGTAACCCGTGAGGATGTAGGCCTCCTTGCCGAAGGCGCCCACCTCCACGCAGCCTGAACACCCGCCCTCGCGCGCATCCTCGGGCGTCTTGCCCTGGCGCAACTGCTCCTCCACCACGGCATCCGCGTTGAAGAGGGACGGAAATCCGTAGCCGTTGCGAATGACCGTCAGCCCGTGCTTCAGCACGTGGTCCGGGGTCTTGCGCGACACCTGCATGTTGCTGCTGGGCTGCAGCAGGTGCATGTCGTCGATGACATCAAGGAGCAGGTGCGTGACCGCGTTGGAGCCGTCGCTGCCGTCGCGCAGCAGCCCGGCGAGGTTGATGTTCGCAAAGTCCGTGTACGTGCCGCTCTCGGCAGCCGTCACGCCCACCTTGGGCGGCGAGGTGTGGTTGTTGAACTTGATGAAGAAGCACTCGATCAGTTCCCTCGCGGACTCGCGCGTGAGCGTGCCGTCGGCCAGGCCCTGCTGGTAGAACGGCCACAGGTGCTGGTCGAGGTGGCCCGGACTGAACGCGTCCCATCCATTGAGCTCCGTGATGACCGCGAGGTGGCAGAACCAGTACGCCTGCAGCGCTTCGTGGAAGGTGCGCGGGGCGTGGGCGGGCACGTGCCGGCACACGGCGGCGATCGCCTCGAGTTCCTGCCGGCGGTCGGGGTCGTCCGAGGCGCGGGCGGCGCGTTCGGCCAGGTCGGCGTGGCGCCCGGCGAACCGGATGACCGCGTCGCAGGCGATGGCCATGGCGCGCAGTTGCTCCCGCTTGTCGAGCGCCTCGGGGTCGCGCGCAAAGTCGAGCGCCGCGTCCGCGCGGGCGATGTCGGCCTTGAAATCGAGCATCCCCTTCCGGTAGAGCTTGCCGTCCCCCACCGTGTGGCCCGGGGCGCGCTGTTCCATGAACTCGGTGAAGCAGCCGGCCGCGTACGCGTCGTGCCATTCCGCCGGCAGCTGGGCGAACATCTGGTCGCGCAGCGAACGCCCGCGCCAGTACGGAATGATGTCGCGTTCGTACTCGGCGACGACCTCCGGTGCCACCTTGTAGCTGGTCTTGGGCCGCGTGTCGAGAATGCGCAGGTCCTCGGCGCTGTGGCAGGTGAGTTCCGGGTAGGTGGGAACGGCCTTGGGCGCAGGACCGCGTTCGCCGACGATCAGTTCCCCTTCACCCATCCAGAGGGTCTTCTGATCACACAGGGCGTAGAAGTTCATCGCGCGCAGCACCGGTGTGCTGTGCCGCCCCAGGTGCTCGCGATAAAACGCGGTGGTGAGGCGGGCGCGTTCGCCGCTGATCGAGGGAACCGCGTCGAGGCTGTCGTGACGCAGGCGTGCCGTGCGGGGGGTCATGGGTGGCCTCCAAGCGTGGTGGTCAGTCCGCGATCGCGGAAATGCGCGGCCAGGTGCTCGAGCCGTGCGCGGTCGGGCGGCGTCGTGTCGGGCAGCGCATAGGCGAGGCCCACGCGCGCGAACTTCGGCTCGCCGGTCGCATGATACGGTAGCAGTTCCACGCGGCGCACCCCCGGCAGTTCGGCGACGAAGGCCGCCGTCGCATCCAGATTCGGCGCGTCGTCGTTCACACCCGGAATGACCGGCACGCGGATCCAGATGTGCGAGTGACTCCGCGCGAGGGTCCGCAGGTTCTCGAGAATGCGATCGTTCGACACCCCGGTGGCGGCCCGATGGCGCGCATCGTCCATGAGCTTCAGGTCGAAGAGCACGAGGTCGGCGTGCGCGGCGGCGTCCGCCAGATCCTGCCACCGCGCGAAGCCGCAGGTATCAAGCGCCGTGTGCACGCCTTCGGCGTCGAGCCGGCGCAGGCACTCGGTCGCGAACGCCGCCTGCATCAACGGCTCGCCACCCGAGAACGTCACGCCGCCGCCGGACTCGTCAAAGAAGATCCGGTCGTGCAGCAGCTCGGCCACCAGGGCCTCGGGCGTCACCGTCCGACCCACGGCCTGAAGGGCGCCGGTCGGACAAAGTTCAACGTCCGCGTCGTCCCGGCCAGTCACCACCGGATTCGCCAGTTCCTCCTCGCCGCAGCGCCCGCACCGCATGCACCGGTGCACCAGCCTGACAAACTCCGGCCGGGGCGACTGGCTCTCAGGGTTGTGGCACCACGTGCAGTGCAGTGGGCAGCCCTTCAGGAACACCGTGCTGCGCACTCCCGGCCCGTCGTGGAGGGAGAATCGCTGGACGTTGAAGATCAGGCCCTGTGGCAAGGTGCCCTGTATGAATGCAAGGCTGCGGCCACACGGAACCCCGCATCTGGCAGGGAATCAGGCAGGGAAAGCCGGGATCGGGCCGCCCCTGCCGCTGAAAAGTCCCCCACGACGCCCGGCTCGCCCCCGCCGGCCCCGCCTTGGCGTCCGTGTGCTATCGCCGCCCGATTCTCACGAGCACCGTGCCGTGGGCGGGCACCATCGCCGAGAACTCGCGCGCGGCCGGCGGCAAGTCGCGGAGGCGCCAGACGTCTCGGACGGGTTGGGTGCCGTTGAGCCCCAACTCGGCCCACGTGGCCGTCATCCGCGCGGCACCGAGCCCGCGGTTGAAGAGGCCCACCGCGATCGTGCCGTCGGCGAGCGACCGCGCCCACATCTCCAGCCGTTCGCGCTGATACACGCGGCTCGCGCCCCGGCCGAGCGCGTCCTGATTGATGTCCATCACCTCGGGATTGGTCATCAGACTGGTCGTGAACGCGTCGAACTGGGTCATGTCAGCCCCGATGAGCAGCGGTGCGGCTTGCAGGGTCCACAACGAGATGTGGGTGATCTGCTCGTTCGGCGTCAGCCGCGTATCGTGAATACTCGGGCCCCAGCCGACCTTGCCAATCACGAGCATGTCGGGGTCGGTCCAGCCGCCAGGCTTCGACCACTGCTCCCGCCCCGCCTGCCGGAATCCGACGGTGGACATATTCGACCAGACATCGGTCAGGTCACCCGTGGTGCGCCACAGATGGCCTCCCACCTCTTTGCCCCACTCCCACACCTTGCCCATGCCGTACTGACACAGGCTGTAGACGATGTCGCGATTGGTCTTGCGCAGCGCGTCCCGCATCACGACGTACGGTCTCTTGAGGTGATCGAGCGGCTGATCCGGCAACGTGTTGCCGTACGAGCACCAGTCATGCTTGAGGAGATCAAAGCCCCACTCGGCCCAGGTGCGGGCGTCAATGTCCTCGTGGTTCAGGCTGCCTTGGAGTCCCTGGCACGTGCGGGCGCCTGGAGACGAGTAGATGCCGATCTTCAGCCCCTTGCCGTGCACGTAGCTGGTAAGCGCCTTCATGTCCGGGAACTTGCTGTTCGGCTGCAGGACGCCGCTGGCGTCGCGCTCCCCCTCCCACCCGTCGTCGATGTTGATGTACTGGTAGCCGGCGGCGGCGAGCCCGCTCGACACCATGGCATCCGCGGCGGCTCGCACCTTCGCGTCGTCAACCGATCCGCCCCATACGTTCCACGAATTCCAGCCCAGCGGCGGCGTGAGCGCCAGTGCGTCGTCTCCGCCGATGATCGTGAGCGTGCCGGTGGCTCGTCCCCTGCCGTTCGTCACCGTGACCAGGACATTCGTGCGGCCGGCGGCCGCGAGGGCCCCGGTGATGATGCCTGTTGCGGTGTCGAGGGTCAGGCCTTCGGGCAGATTGGGCGCCGCGAACGTCAGCGGCGCTTCACCTGTTGCAGGGATCCTGAAGAGGAAGAACCGGCCAGGCGTCGCCCCGGTGATCCGCGGCGCGTTGATGCGAGGCTCCACCGATGTCCCTGGCGCAATCGGCGGCGCCGGCTCGGAGGGGAACGCCCAGCTCTCCGGCTTTTCCGTCGCGCCGGGCTTCAAGTAGATCAGGCCGCCGCCCCAGTCGGCGTTGTCGCCGGTGCTGACGTCATCTCCGTCATCGATGACAAGTTCCATGAAGCGTGCGCCGGTCAGATCCACGTCCACGAGTTCCGGCGCGTCCCCGGCCTTGAGCACACGACTCTTGAACTTGTTCGTGTTGTCGACCCACACCTCGACGTTGACCGAGCCCTGCCCCGTGACGAGATCATCCAGGCCGACCGTCGCCACGAATCGCGTGGCCTGCCCCTTCAGGTCGACGATGAGTTCGTTGATCGAGAGCGTGCCAATGCCATGCGGGTACTCAACGCCCCCGAGGGTGATCGGGGCGGCGCCGGCACCCCGGCCCCGCCCGGCGCGTGCGAGGGTGCGCCCGGCCTGCGGTGTCTGGCGGCGTTGGACCATCCTGGTCAGGTCCAGCGAATCAAGCCAGATCGCATTCGGCGGCGCCTCAGGCGCGCGCAGCGTCTCGATGATGGCCGCGCGCTGCGGTTGTCCCGATCCGGCCAGGTCCGCCGTGACCATGACCACCGCGCACACGCCGGCCACCATGAGATATCGCATGGACGAATGGTAATGGAAATGGGCCTCGCCACACCCAGGTCGATCGTGAAATCCTGCCTGGGTCGCATGAACACAGCCGCCCCCCTTCCAGAGGACATTGAAGAGTTCCGCGATGCGCGGTGGCGCCGCGAAGGCGCCCGCCAGGTCGAGACAGCGCTCGAGGCGGAACGGTTTATCGAGCAGACCGGTTTCGCCGCGTGCCTGACGGACTCGCGCAGGCCCGGGCCGTCGCTGTATGTGGCCGTGTGCGGCCGCCGCGATGCCGTCATGCCGCGCAACGTGCAGAAGGACCCGGAGGCGTCGCTGACGTGGCAACTGAAGGACGAAGTCCTGCAGCGGGGCAAGGTCTATTACGGAAAGCTGGCGCGCGGCAAGGCGATGTTCATCGCCCCCCGGATGATCCCCTGCTTCCACGCCCTCTGGCGCCTGCGGCGGGCGGACGAGCGGACGCGCCTCAGCCCTGCCGCGCGCGCGATTCTTGCGATCCTCCGCAAGGAATGGGAAATGAGCTCGCTGGACCTGCGCGTGGATTCGGGCGTGAAGGACCGGCAGGCGTTCCTGCGCGGCCTGGACGAATTGCAGGCGGCGATGATCGTGGTGCCGAGCGAGGTGGTCTATCGGCCGAAGTTCACGTACATCTGGACGCTGGCCATCGGACGGTTCCCCGAGGCACTGACGCAACGCATCACGCGCGAGACCGCTTTTCGCGAGATCGCGCGGTGCTTCCTGATCGGTGCGGGGATGACGATGCGCGGAGAACTGGCACGGGTCACGGGGCTGTCCCGCGCGGAGGCGGGGCTGGGCAACCGCGCGCTGGTGGCCGAAGGCGTCGCGACGATGGTCTCGACCGGCGTCTATCGCCTT
>JANLHE010000315.1 GCA_024653875.1 Acidobacteriota bacterium | reverse complement strand
ATGGTGCAGGTCGTGCTGCCCAACGATGCCAACCCGCTGGGGTTCATCCTGGGCGGCACGGTCATGCACCTCATCGACATCGCCGGCGCCATCGCGTGCCACCGGCACACGCGCAGCCTGCTGGTCACCGCCGCCGTCGACGGGTTGCAGTTCCTGCATCACATCAAGGTGGGCGACATGATCATCCTGCAGGCGCGCGTGACCGCCGCCTGGAAGACATCGCTGGAGGTGGAGGTGGAGGTGTTCTCGGAAGAGACGCTGACCGGCATCCGTCGCATGACCAGCCGCGCGTACCTGACGTTTGTCGCGATCAACCGTGACGGCGGCCGCGTGCCCATTCCCCCGTTGACGCTGACCTCGGACACCGAACGCCGGAAGTCCGTGGAGGCCGAAGAACGGCGCCAGGCCCGCCTCAAAGCCAAGCAGCGCCTGAACCCGTAGGACCAGAACTAGACGTTCCTGAGCCGAATCCGCGTCACCGCGTGGGCCGGGCCCTTTTCGAGGATCAGGCGGGCGCGGTCGCGCGTGGGAAAGATGTTCTCGCGCAGGTTGACGCCGTTGATCGACCGCCAGATGTCGCGCGCCGTCTCCACGGCCTGCGCGTCGGTCAGGCTGGCGTACCGGTGGAAGTAGGACCGGGGATCCTGGAACACGGTCTCGCACAGCGTCTGGAACCGCGCCACGTACCAGGCTTCGATATCGGCTTCCGCGGCGTCGAGGTAGATCGAGAAGTCGAAGAAATCCGAGACAAAGATGCGCGCCGACCGGCCGGATTGCCCGTCGCCGGTCTGCAGCACGTTCAGCCCTTCGACAATCACGATGTCCGGGCGATCGACGACCTGAAACTCGCCGGGCACGATGTCATACGCCTGGTGCGAGTACACCGGCGCGTGCACGGCGCCGTCGGCGGCCTTGACGTCGGCCATGAACTGCACCAGCTTGCGAACGTCGTAACTCTCTGGAAATCCCTTGCGGTGCAGGAGGCCGCGGGCCTCCAGGTCGCGATTGGGACGCAGGAACCCGTCGGTGGTCACCAGATCGACGCGGGGATGATCGGGCCAGCGCGCGAGCAGGGCCCTGAGGATGCGCGCGAACGTGCTCTTGCCCACGGCCACGCTGCCCGCCACGCCGATGACATAGGGCGTCGGCGCGTGCAGGCTTCCAAGAAATGTGTCGGTGGCCTTGTGCAGCGTCTGCGTGGCGCTGACGTGCAGGTTCAGCAGACGGGACAGCGCGAGGTAGATCGTCTCGACTTCATCCAGCGAGACACGCTCGTTGAGACCCTGAAGCTCGGCGAGGTCGGCCTCGCCAAGGGTCAGCGGTGTCGCGGCCCGCAGGGCTGCCCACGAGCCGCGATCGAAGTCGAGGTAAGGCGACGACACCTACTTCTGCGGGCTACTTCTGCGGGCTACTTCTCAAAGTACGCCGCGTTCTCTTCGATGAAGCTCTTCCACTTGTCCGGGACTTCGTCGAGCGCGAAGATCGCCTCAACCGGGCACGCCGGCACGCACGCGCCGCAGTCGATGCACTCGTCGGGGTGGATGTAGAGCATCTTGGCCGTTTCGTACCCTGCTTCGTCCTTGCGGGGGTGGATGCAGTCGACCGGGCAGACGTCGACGCAGGCCGTATCTTTGGTGCCGATGCAGGGCTCGGTAATGATGTACGCCATATGCAGGGCATTTTACCGCAGACCGGCGGTAAAATGACCTCGCGCCCCCACACTGTCTCCAGGAGGTTTTGTTGATGCGACGTCGTTGTGTGCTTGTGTCCGGACTGACCCCGGCGGCCCTTGCCGCCGCCCTGCTGCTGGCGTCGTGTGGCGGAGGCTCGTCCTCCACCCCGACGTCCCCCACGACCCCGGGCACCCCGGGCACCCCGGGCACGCCGACAGTGACCACCACCATCACCATCACCGCCGCCGGCGTGTCGCCAAAGGACATTCAGGTGTCGCCAGGGGCCCGTGTCACCTTTGTCAACAACGACACCCGGGCGCACCAGATGTCCAGCGATCCGCACCCGGACCACACCGACTGCAGCGAGATCAACCAGGTGGGCCTGCTCACGCCCGGCGCGAGAAAGGAGACCGGCAACCTGAACACGGCCCGCACGTGCGGTTTCCACGATCACGACCTGCCGGCGGTGGCGAACCTCACCGGCACCATCGTCATTCGCTAGGAAATGAGCTCCACGACGCCGGCCCCCGGGCTGGCCGTGAACCACTCGGCGGTCTGCCGATGCGGAAATTGCTGGCGATAGGCGTGCATCCACGCGTGGCCGAAGGTGTCCGCGTCTTTCGCAAGCACCAGGGCCCAGACGCTGCCCCCGAACCCGGCGCCGAACGCGGACGCAGCAAACGCGCCTTCGCGGCGCGCCAGATCGCACAGGGCCACGGTTTCCGGGACCTGGTTGCCCAGTAACCGCTCGGCATCCTGCTGCGAGTCGGTTGAGAGATCGGACAGCGCCTGCGTGTCGGCGGCCCCGAACGCGGCTGCCGCAAGAGGGATCCGCGCCATCTCCCGCGTGAACTGCGCCAGCCGCCGCAGCAGATCCTCGGACGTGAACCCCGGCGCCGCCGCGCCGCGCAGCGCGTGCCGCAGGCGGGACTCCGCGTCCGGCCCACCGCCCAGCGCGGCCGCCAGCGAGAGGGCCGGCGCCTCGGCCGTCTGGTTCCAGGTGGCCAGCAGGGCGCTGACGGCCAGCGACGCCCGGTTATAACGTTCCCGCACCGACCCCGCCTTATCGGCGTGCACGCCGCTGGAGGCCACCACGAACCGCCAGCCGGCGGGCATCGGGAACACGCCGAGCGCGCGCACGGGCATGAACCCGTAATGGCTGACGTGGCCGGACCGGCACGCCAGGATCGCCGTGTGATCCTGGCTGCCGCCGTGCGTGCCCACGCCATCAAACCCCGGCAGCCATTTGTACGTCAGGCCGTTTTCCACGCAGCCGAGATACCACGCGAGGTCCTCCACCGACCCAATCACCCGGCGCCAGTCCTCGCGCGTCTCGAGGGCCGCGCGACGAATCAGCGCGGTGGCCACGCCCACCACCAGCGCGCTGGAGGAACTGAGCCCCGCCGCGCGCGGCAGGTCGCTCGCGATGACGATGTCGGCGCCCAGCGCCGCGCCCGGAAAATTGCGCGCCAGCCGCCGGACCGTGACGGCGGCGTAGTTGGCCCACCCCCGCCAGACGTGGGCCGGGTCGTGCACGTTGATCACGGCCGACTCGCCGTGACGCGCGTCGATCACGCGCACGCGATCATCGGTGCGCGGCCGCGCCGCCACCACGAAGCCGCGCGGCACGGCCGCCAGCAGCGATTCACCGCCGGCGTAGTCGGTGTGCTTGCCGAAGATCTCGATCCGTCCCGGCACGCACCACACCCAGGCCGGAGGAGCGCCCGCGGCCTTCGCGCACGCGTCCGTCGTCAGCGCGATCAGTTCCGCCCGGGAGGCGGTCATGGACGCGCCACCACCCCGCTCAATCGCGCCACCACGGCGGGCACGTCCTCGCGCCGGGACAAATCCAGCACCGGACCGCGCGCGGGCACGCCGCGAAACACCACGCCCCTGTCGATCGCCAGGCGCACGGCCATCGGCAGCTCGAACTCCCCCCGCGGCGATCGCTCCACGTCACGGCACGCCTCGAGCAGCCGCGCGTCCCCGCGCCAGCAGTTCATGCTGATCAGCCCACGCGGCCCCGCGGCCTCCATTGCCGCCGCTCCAGGCTTTTCGGCGATGTCCGCCAGCGAGCCGTCGGGACGCAGCGTCAGCAGGGCGAACGCCGCGATGCGCTCGCGCGCAATGGCGCTGGATTCGATGAGTTGATCACGTTCGTACACCGGAAGCGCCGGTCCGTCCGCCTCCCGCAGGGCGCGCAAGGTCGTGGCGCCATACAGATTGTCCGCGTTCAGCACCACAAACGGCTGCCGGCCCACATAGGCGTCGGCGGACCGCACCGCGTCGGCGGTGCCGAGCGCCGCGGCCTGCACTACGAACGACACCTGCAGACGCGTGGGCCGTCCCTCGCCCGCGTAGTACTCGCGCAGCGAATCGGCCGCGGTGTCCGGCGGCGCCACGATGAGGGCCACGCGGGTGAAGCCGGCATCCGCCAACTCGCTCAGCACATAGTCGAGAAACGGCCTGGCGCGTCCGTCCGGGCCGGTCATGGGCATCATGCCCTTCAGGCCGGCGGCGGCGGCCGCTTCCTGCGCGGCTGAAAGCGCAGCCGTCCGGTCGCCGCGCGCCTCGCGCATGCGGCTGCCCAGGCCACGAGCCAGCACGAGCGCTACGACGTCTTCCACAACTTCGGCAGCAACCGTCCGAGCACCCACGCGCTCGACGCGAACAACAGGCCGGACACCGCCGCGCCTGCCGTGTGTCCCATCAGCACGTGCCCCGTGCCGAACAGCGCGCTGTAGACGCACACGCAGCCGGCGGCCCACCCGAGGAACGCGTCGTTCAGATGATCGAGCGGCGCCAGCGCGCCGCACTCCTGCCGCACACGCGCCCATCCGGGCCCCGCCGGCCTGGCCAGGCGGTAGAACGATCGCAACCGTTCCGGCTCGGTCGGCGACGTCCAGAACGCCACCGTGATCCAGATCGTGGTGGTGACGGCCACGGTCGCGATGAGCGTCAGGTGACTGGGCCACGCCAGGCCCTGGCGCTCGGCCAGAAACAGCGCGAGCGCCAGCACGAACGAACTGGCCATCGCCGCGATCTCGCTCCACGCGTTCACGCGCCACCAGAACCAGCGCAGCAGATACAGCAACCCGGTGCCCGCGCCGATCGACAACAACAGGTTGAAGCTGCCCCGCGCCGACTCCAGCACCAGCGTGATCAGCGCGGCCACCACCATCAACAACGCCGTGACCATGCGGCCCACGAGCACGTAGTGGGCCTCCGACTCCCCGGAGCGAAGGAACCGCCGGTAGAGGTCGTGCACCAGATACGACGTGCCCCAGTTGAGGTGCGTGGAGATCGTCGACACGTAGGCCGCCAGCAGGCCGGCCACCATCAACCCCAGCAATCCGGCCGGCAGGAACGTCAGCATCGCCGAGTAGGCCATGTCGTTGCCCAGCATGGCCGGATCCACGTGCGGCAACGCTTTCGCGATGTCGGACACCTCCGGAAACACGAGCATGGACGACAGCGCCACGATGATCCAGGGCCAGGGGCGCAGCGCGTAATGGGCGACGTTGAACAAGAGCGTGCCCGACAGGGCGTCACGCTCCGACTTGGCGGCCAGCATCCGCTGGGCGATGTAGCTGCCGCCGCCGGGCTCCGATCCCGGATACCACGTGGACCACCACTGCACGGCCAGCGGGACGATGAAGATCGGCACCGCCACGCCCCAGTCGCTCACATCCGGCAGCATCGCCATCGTCTCGGCGGGGATCCGGGCGAGCAGCCCTTCGAGTCCGCCGACCTCCGGCCGCCGGAGGGCGTAGACGGCGGCAGAAATGGACCCGGTCATCGCGATGCCGAACTGGAGCATGTCGGTGACCAGCACGCCCCAGAGACCGGACGTGGCGGCGAACGCGATGTTGATGGCGCTGCAGATCAACAGCGTCTCCCACATGGGCCACCCCAGCAGGACGTTGGCGATCTTGGCGGCCGCGAGGTTGACGGCCGCCATGATCATCACGTTGAAACACAGCCCGAGGTAGACCGCGCGAAATCCACGCACCCACCGCGCCGCCGGTCCCGAGTACCGCAGCTCGTAGAACTCAAGGTCCGTGACCACGCCCAGCCGGCGCCAGAGCTTGGCGTAGAAGAACACCGTCGTCATGCCGGTGAGCAGGAAGGCCCACCACACCCAGTTGGCCGCGACGCCGCCTTCGCGCACCAGGTTGGTCACCAGGTTCGGCGTGTCCGTGCTGAAGGTGGTGGCCACCATCGACACGCCCACCAGCCACCAGGGCGCCGCGCGGCCCGACGTGAAGAACTCCGTGGTGCTGGAGCCCGCCCGCCTGGCCATGTAGATCGCCGGAGCGAACGAGACCGAGATCGAGATGACGACAATGGCCCAGTCAAGCGAGGTGAGTTGCATGGCGCTCCGGTGGGGTCAGGGCGGATCAGTCGCCTGTGAACTGGGGCGGCCGTTTTTCGAGGAAGGCGGTCGTGCCCTCCTGTTTGTCTTCGGACTCGAAGCAGATGGCCTGCGCCAGCGTCTCGATCAGGAGGCCGGAATCCAGGTCCACGCGCGCGGAGGCATTGAGCGCCATCTTGGCGAGACGGATCGCCAACGGACCGCGCGACAGCACGCGCTCGGCCAGGGCCAGCGCAGCCGGCAACAGGGCCTCGGCGGCGACCACCGACGACACCAGGCCCCACGCCAGCGCCGTCTGCGCGTCAATGGCGTCGCCGGTCAGCACCAGGTGCTTCGCGCGCCCCAGGCCGATGATGCGCGGCAGTCGCTGCGTGGCGCCGGCGCCGGGAATGATCCCGAGCGCCACTTCGGGCTGGCCGAATTTCGCCTGGGCGACGGCGATCCGCAGGTCACACGCCAGCGCCAGCTCGCACCCGCCACCCAGGGCGAGTCCGTTGACGGCGGCGATGGTGACCTTTGGACACGCGTCGATCGCGGCAAACAGCGACGAGTTGATCGCCGCCAGCCCGTCGTCGCGCCGGCGGGCCCGGATGTCGTTGATGTCCGCCCCTGAGACAAAGACCCTGTCGCCCGCGCCGGTGATGACGAGGGCGCCAACGGAGTCGTCGCCGGACAGCGCGGCCACGGCGGCGGTCATCTCCCGCACGGTGGCCAGGTCCAGCGCGTTGCGCACCTCGGGCCGGTTGACCCGCAGCACCGCCACGCGCCCGTGACGCGCGATGTCAGTATTCGTAGACACCCTTGCCCACCTTCTTGCCGAGCCGTCCGGCCTTGACGTACTGCGTGAGCAAGGGACACGGCCGGTACTTCTCGCCCATGCTGCGATGGAGGTACTCGAGGATGCTCAGGCGCGTGTCCAACCCGACCAGATCCACCAGTTCGAACGGTCCCATGGGATGGTTCAACCCGAGCTTGAGCGCCTTGTCGATGTCGCGCGCGGACGCCACGCCCTCCATCAGCATGTAGAACGCTTCGTTGCCGATGCTCGCGTTCACGCGCGTGGTGATGAAGCCGGGCGCCTCGCGCACCAGCACCGTCTCCTTGCCCATTTGGCGCGACACCGCCTCGATGGTCTCAAGCGCGCGCTCGCTGGACTCCAGGGCGCGCACAATCTCGATGAGCTTCATCTTGTGCACGGGATTGAAGAAGTGCATGCCTGCCACGCGCGCCGGATCTTTGAGCGTGCCGGCCATCTCGGTGATCGACAGCGCGGACGTGTTGCTGGCGACGATGGCGCGGGCCGGTGCGTGAGCCTCGATCGCCGCGAACAACTGAACCTTGATGTCGATGCGTTCCGGCGCGGTCTCGATGACCAAATCGACGTCGGCCAGCGCCTGACTGACGTCCGGCGTGGTCACCAGGCGGGCCATTGCCGCATCGGCGCCCGCGGCCGTCAGCTTCCCGAGTTCCACGGCCTTTCGCAGGATGCCGTCCACCGCGCTCCTGGCCTTGGCCAGCTGCGCCTCGGACACGTCGTAGAGCCGCGTCGCAAACCCGGCGGCGGCCGCCGCGTGCGCCACCCCATGTCCCATGGTCCCCGCGCCGAGGACCGCAATCGTCCGGACGTTCATTGAACTCCCCTGCCGCGCCCGCCGACGTTGGCGGGCCGGCTCATGATGTCGGCCATCGTCTCGACCGCGGTGTCGATCTCCGCTTCGGTGTTGTAGAAGTGCGGGGCGATGCGGATGCCGGCGCCCGGCCGATGGTCCACGATCACCTCGCGCGCGATCAGGGCCTGCGCGACGGCCGCGCCGTCGGGCACGTCGATCACCACCGAAGCGCCGCGCTCGTGATCGCCATCCGGCGTGTTCACGCGCCACCCCCGCCTGAGCGCCGCGTCCATCAGGCGGCGCGTGAGGCGCAGGGACTTCTCGCGAATCGCCGGGACGCCGATCTCCGCCACGATTTCATAGCCGGCACGCGCCGAATACAGCGACGGCACGTTCGGCGTGCCGCTTTGAAAACGCTCCGGGCCCTCGGCGTACGCGATCGGACCGGGCGCGAACTGGAACGGCGCGTCGTGCCCGGCCCATCCCACGATGGCGGGCCGCAGGGCGTGCATCAGGTCCGGTCTCACGTAGAGATATCCGGCGCCCGGCCCGCCGCACAGCCACTTCACGCTGCCGCCCACCGCGAAGTCCGTGCCCAGCGCGGTCACATCCACCGGCACCGCGCCGGCCGCCTGGTACAAATCCAGCACCACGCGCGCGCCCACCCGGTGGGCTTTCTCGATCACCGGCACCACGTCCTGCAGGTGCGCGCTCCGAAACAGCACCAGCGAGAGATTCACCAGCGCCGTCCGCTCATCAATGGCGTCCACCACGCGATCGATCCGGCCGCGCAC